>JAAYKM010000010.1 GCA_012522415.1 Deltaproteobacteria bacterium
GGGTTACGGCGGCTCCGGGGGTGCGCTCAAGGCAATGGGTGCCCTTGAGATGGGTCTTACCGAAGAGGATCTGCCGCCGCTCGTGTCGGCATGGCGCTCGTCCAATCCGAGCATTGTGAGTTTCTGGTGGGACGTCGACCGCGCTGCAATGAAAGCTGTAAAAGAAAAACCTGCGACCGATACCCACGGCATCTGCTTTGTGTATCAGAGCGGAATGCTTTTCATTATCCTTCCGTCCGGTAGACGGCTCGCCTATGTGAAGCCTCGCATCGGAGAGAACAGGTTCGGCGGCGACTGTATCACCTATGAAGGTGTAGGCAGCACAAAAAAATGGGAGCGTATCGATAGTTACGGACCCAAAATCGTGGAAAATATTGTTCAGGCGACAGCCCGCGATATTCTCTGTTACGCAATGCAAACGCTCCGCCACTGCTTTATCACAATGCACATCCACGACGAATTGGTCATCGAAGCCGACAGCCGAATGTCACTTGACGCAGTTTGCAAACAGATGAGCCGAACTCCTCCCTGGGCAAAGGGTCTTAAACTTCACGCTGACGGTTATGAAACAGATTTTTATAAAAAAGATTGATTCTTTTCGTTCAAGACCTACATTTCCCTCCAGTGAGTTTTAAGGGGTATTGCCCCTAATAAATTCGCTGGAGGTTTTTTTATGGACACGATTCAGATTTATCGCTACGAGGATTTCGATGTGCGCACAGTAAACAAAAACGGTGCGCCGTGGTTCGTGGCGGCAGATGTTTGCAGGGTACGTGAACTTGGGAATCCCACAATGGCATTGGAACGACTCGATGAGGATGAGAAAGCCCTCATTTCAATTGAGGGCTTAAGCAGAGGAAATGACAACGCAAATATCATAAACGAACCCGGCTTGTACACGCTCATTCTCGGCAGTCGCAAACCGCAGGCGAAGGCGTTCAAAAGATGGATTACACATGATGTTATTCCTTCCATCCGCAAGCACGGCCTTTACGCAACTGACGAACTGCTCGCCAATCCGGATATCCTTATAGCCGCATTGCAGGAACTCAAAGCAGAGCGCGAGCGCACAAAAATGTTACAGCTCACGGCGGCAATTCAGGAACAACAGATTGCCGAGATGCAGCCGAAAGCCAGTTATTACGACCTCATTCTGCAGAATAAAAACACCGTCCCCGTTACCCAGATTGCAAAGGACTACGGCATGAGCGGGCAAGCACTTAACAAGCTGCTTCACGAACTTGGCATCCAGTACAAAATGCGCGGAACATGGCTTTTATATCAGGAGTATGCCAATCGAGGCTATACCCAGTCCCGCACCCACGCCATTGATGTTGACCGCAGCGTCATGCACACCTACTGGACACAAAAAGGCAGACTGTTCCTCTATGACCTGCTTAAAAATGAGTGCGGCATTCTGCCTGTGATTGAAGGCGGTGCACAGTGAGTATTGACAAATACAATGCCGAGGGATATTACGATCCGACCGCCTACGAAGCGATGACCACCATAGAAAAAGAAGAACGTGCGCTTCGGGCGTTTCGCCCCATTGTATATATCTGCTCGCCCTATGCAGGTGAGACGGAAAGTAATATAAAGGCGGCGCAAAAATACAGCCGTTTTGCGGTAAACAAAGGTTATATCCCAATCGCACCACATCTTTTGTTCCCACAATTTATGAATGACACCGATCCCACCGAGCGAAAGCTGGGTCTATTCTTTGGAAACGCTTTGATGAGCAAATGCTCCGAGGTGTGGGTATTCGGGGAACGCATCTCCGCTGGTATGGAATCGGAAATCAAGCGTGCCCGTTGGAAAAATTACCGATTACGCTATTTTAGCGAAAGCTGTGAGGAGGTTCAAAGATGATGTTCACGCTATACCGTGCCGATTGTATCGGCAATCGCGGGAACTGCCTATATCCTAACAAGATAAATGTCACGGACGAAACCGCACTGGCAGAAGCAGTTAAATGTGACTATGTGTGCGCCAAGTACCAGAACAGCTATCGCAGCGGAGCAAACTTCATAGGTGCTGACTGCCTTCCTGTCGACTGTGATAACGACCATTCAGAAGATCCCGCTGACTGGGTCGTTCCCACTGATGTTGCGAATGCCTTCCCTGGCGTAAGATTTGCCGTGCATTATAGCCGCAACAATTTAAAAGAAAAGAACGGCAAAGCCCCAAGGCCCAAATTTCATGTGCTCTTTCCCATCGACCTCATTTTTGATGCTCGGCTCTATGCGGATATGAAAAGGCTGGTCTGCGGTATCTTCCCATTTTTCGATACACAGGCGCTTGACGCCGCACGATTTTTCTTTGGCACCTCAGCACCGGAGGTCGAATTACATTCCGGCACAATGAACCTGACTACCTTTTTACAGGCAGATGACTTCGATGCTGATATGGAAAACAACGGTCAGCCTCGCGTTATTGCAGAAGGCAATCGGAATGCCACTATGTCACGATTCGCCGGTCGAGTCCTTAAACGTTACGGTGATACCGAGGAGGCGTATCAATGCTTTTGCGATGAGGCCGCGAAATGCTCCCCGCCGCTGGGCACACAGGAACTTGCCACCATCTGGCGCAGTGCGCGAGGTTTTTATCAGCGTATCCAGCGTCAGGACGGATATGTGCCACCGGAAGTGTACAATTCTGATGTTTCCTACAAGCCCGGAGATTTTTCCGATGTCGGCCAGGCTACGGTACTGTCAAAGTATTTTGGTAATGAACTAAGATATTCCCCGGCTACCCGTTACCTCCGCTACTGCGAAAATTACTGGCAGGAAACCGAACCCGGCGCACAGGCAGTCGCGCAGGAACTCACCAGACGTCAACTGGACGAGGCAACCAACGACCTATTGACCGCTACAAAAAAGCTGTCGGAAGTCGGTGCACAGGAAATATTGGACACCACTTCCAAGAGCAAAGCCGAGTCTCTGTTTAATGATGAGCAGGCTGAAGCTTACGCCGCTTTCCTTGCCGCAAAAGCCTATCAGTCCTTTTCCATCAAGCGCAGGGAGTCGAAAAACATCACAGCAACCCTGCGTGAAGCACATCCCATGCTGGAAATCTCACCGCGAGACCTTGATACAGATTGTTTCCTTCTGTGTACACCTGCCGCCACCTATGATCTTCGCAAAGGTATGGACGGTGCAAGAGAACACTCCCCGGAGGACTATATAACGAAAATCACCACCGTTTCGCCCGGCGATAAAGGCGAAAACCTCTGGAAGGATACCATCAACCTTATTTTCTGCGGCGACCAAGTTCTGATTGATTATGTGCAAATGGTCTGCGGTCTTGCCGCCATCGGCAAAGTGTATCTTGAAGCGTTGATTATTGCCTACGGTGATGGGCGCAACGGTAAATCCACCTTTTGGAATGTACTATCCCGCGTAATGGGCTTATATAGCGGAAACATCTCCGCCGATGCGCTCACCGTTGGATGCCGCAGGAACATTAAACCGGAAATGGCAGAGGTCAAGGGCAAACGCCTGTTGATTGCGGCTGAGCTGCAGGAAGGTACACGCCTTAATAACTCGGTTGTAAAGCAGCTTTGCTCTACGGACGATGTATTCGCAGAGAAAAAATACAAAGACCCCTTCAGTTTTACACCCTGCCACACTCTGGTTCTTTACACAAACCACCTTCCTAAAGTGGGAGCGTCAGACGCCGGTATCTGGCGCAGGCTGATTGTTATTCCTTTCAACGCCAAGATTGAGGGCGAAGGCGATATTAAAAACTACGCTGAATACCTCTACGCCAATGCAGGTGAAAGCATTCTCGCATGGGTTATCGAGGGTGCGAAAAAGGTTATCGACATTGATTATCATATTCCTCTGCCCAAATGCGTAAGTGACGCAATCGAGGCGTACAGGCAGGAAAACGACTGGCTCGGTCATTTCCTTGAGGATAGATGTGAGCTTGGCAGCGATTTGCGAGAAAAGTCCAGCGACCTCTATATCGCATATAGGAATCATTGCGCCGAAAGAAACGAGTTTGTGCGCAGCACGACGGATTTTTATGCCGCCTTAGACAACGCCGGCTTCCAGAAGATAAAACCCAAGGGCTGGAGTTTCATTACCGGGCTTCGATTGAAGGTTGACGGCGGTGATTTTGAGGATTTCCTGAGCTGAAGGTGAGGGTCGATGAGGGTCGTTTCATAAAACCCCCTTTAGACTGATTTTTTTACTCCTAAAGGGACTTTTAGTATTTGACCCTCATCGACCCTCACCCAATATGAAATTTGTGCGGTGGAGGCATGGATATGAGAGAAAAAACAATAGAAGAAAAACTTGTAAAAGCGGTAAAAAGCATGGGTGGCATTGCACTGAAAATATCGTCGGCAAATTATGACGGGATGCCCGACCGCCTTGTACTTCTCACTGATGGGAAGCTGGCGTTCATAGAACTGAAAGCCCCTGGCAAAAAGCTGCGTCCTTTGCAGGAAAAGCGAAAAAGACAGTTAGAGGCACTTGGCTTTTTAGTATTTTGTATTGACGGCATAGACCAGATTGGAGGGATACTCGATGAAATACGATCCACATGACTATCAGACCTACGCCACAAATTTTATTCTTGAGCATCCCATTGCGGCAATCCTGCTGGATATGGGTCTTGGCAAAAGTGTCATTACTCTCACCGCCGTAAATGACCTGCTGTTCGACAGCTTTGAAATACACAAGGTTCTCGTCGTGGCTCCTTTACGGGTAGCGCGTGATACATGGCCTGCGGAACTTGAAAAATGGGAGCATCTGCACGGACTTGTTTATTCCATAGCAGTCGGAAGCGAGGTTCAGCGCAAGGCAGCTTTGATGCAAAAAGCCGATATTTACATCATAAACCGAGAAAACATCGAATGGCTGGTAGAGAAAAGCGGTCTGCCCTTTGACTACGATATGTTGGTAGTCGATGAGCTATCATCCTTTAAGTCCTATCAAGCGAAACGCTTCAGAAGCCTTTCGTCGGTGCGGCCGAAGGTGAATCGCGTGGTCGGTTTGACCGGCACTCCTTCCTCCAACGGTCTGATGGATTTATGGGCGGAGTTCCGGCTGCTGGATATGGGTAAAAGACTTGGGCGA
>JAAYKM010000011.1 GCA_012522415.1 Deltaproteobacteria bacterium
CCCCGTCGCGGCTCGTTCCCACGAATACCGGCCGGCTATGGTCAAGGATCTGCCCCCGTCGAGGGGCAAAAATATCCCCATCCTTTCCGACGCACGCCCGGATGAGCGGAAACTGAAGTGGACGGTGACGAGGTTGCAGGATTCCTTCTTCGGCTACACGGAAGTCATCGACCTGAATCACCTGGACATGAAGGGCGGCTGCCTGGGCTGCCTGCAGTGCGCCCACCGCAATATCTGCGCGTATGAAGGGAAGGATCGGTTCGTCCCATTCTTCAACGACAAGGTCAAATCGGCGGACATCCTCGTATTGGCCGGATCGGTCAGGGATCGCCACCTCTCGGCACGATGGAAGTGTTTTTTCGACCGTTCTTTTTTCAACAACCATATTCCCGTCCTGCGGGGCAAGCAAATCGGCTTTCTCGTTTCCGGTCCGCTGGGTCAGCTCGCGGATTTGCGGCAGTTCATGGAAGCCTATGTCGCCGTTCAGCAGGCCAATCTCGTCGATATCGTCACCGATGAATATGAAGATTCCCGGGAAATCGACGCGTTGATCAGCGCCATGGCGGACCGCTTGGTCCGGTACGCCGTGCAGGGATTCCAAAAACCGGGGAACTACCTGGAAGTGGGCGTGCGGAAAATTCTCCGCGACAAAATCTGGCAAAGCATGCGCTTCCCCTTCCAGGCGGACCACGCATATTTTCAAAAGGAAGGGCTGTACGACTTTCCGGAGAGGTCATTCAGGGACAGAATGGGAACCGCTTTCATGGTTCTGATTACGAAAATCCCCTTTATCGGGAAAGAAATCTATACGAAACAAATGAAGCCCGGCATCATCAGGCCCCTGGAAAAAATCGTGTCTGAAACCCGATCCGGGAAAATATGAGAATCGACCCGACGGGGCGCCTCTCTTCGATCCGGGCCGACACCGGGTTTCGCGGCCTCCGGAATCGCGCCGGCGGGAACCGTCGTCAAAACACGCCCGTCGCCCCATGTAACGGTCCAACGGCAGCCGGGCGCTCCGGTGGAAGGAAATGATGGAACAGAGCCGACACTACCTGATGGAAAATGCCGTCGAGGCGGCACGCCTCGACGTCAAGACCGATCCGGACGCGGTTCGCAGCCAGGCCGCCTGGTGCGGCGTCAAGGCGGGCCTTCGTGTGCTCGACCTGGGTTGCGGATCGGGCAGAACGACGGCGATTTTGCGCGAGATGGTGGAACCGGGGGGCAGCGTCGTGGGAATCGACTACTCGGCCGATCGCATTGCTTACGCCAGACATCACTTCGGAAACCGCCCGGGCATGGACTTTCTCATCCGGGACCTGACCGGACCGATCGAGGATATCGGAAAATTCGATATCATCTGGGTGCGTTTCGTACTGGAATACTACCGCCGCGAGAGTCCGTCCATCGTCCGCAACCTCAAAGAGCTGCTTTCGCCCGACGGTTTTCTCTGCCTGATCGACCTCGATTGCAACTGCCTCGGCCATTACGAACTCCCGCCCCGCATGGCCACCGTTTTGCCGAAGATGATGGCCTTTCTGGATGAGCGGTACAACTTCGACACCTACGCGGGCCGGAAGTTGTATTCCTACCTGTACGATCTTCGCTTCAAAAACATCGAGGCAACCCTGATGGCCCACCACCTGATCTATGGAGAAGCGAGGGAATCCGATCTGTTCAACTGGCTGACAAAGGTCAGGGTCAGCATGGAAAAAATGGACGGGCTTTTTACGGATTATCCCGGGGGGGCTCCGGCATTCCTTCGGGAATTCGAAAACTTTTTTCGGGATCCCGGGCGTTTCACCTACACCCCGATGATTCTGTGCAAGGGGCAACGGCCGGACCCCGATTAACCCTTGCCGGCTAAAACCTCCCGGATAATTTTGCTCAGATCATCCAACTGGTAGGGTTTCTTGATGAACGCCGCGGCGCCCTGACGTTCAATTTTTTCCGCCGTCGCCCTCGCGGCGTAACCGCTGGCAACGATCACCTTCATGGCGGGCGCGATTCCGAGTATTCCCTGAAGACACTTCTCGCCGCTCATGCCGGGCATCATCAAATCCAGGATAACCAGCGAGATCCGCTCCTTTTCCCGCTCGACCCACTCCAGAGCCTTCTCGCCGGTTTCCGCGGTTATCACGTTATAGCCCAGGAAAGACAGGAGTTCCTCGCCGGTTTCCAGAAGCGAATTCTCGTCGTCAACGAGGAGGATCGTTTCATGGCCCGCCGGCATCCCCCCTTCGGCCTCCCGGTGGGGCGCCTGAACGCCGTGGGGCTGATCCATCGCCGGCAGATACATGTCGAAACAGGTTCCCCCGCCGGGCTCGCTGTTACAGAAAATATACCCGTTATGGTTCCGGATGATGCCGTAAACCACGGAAAGGCCGATACCCGTCCCCTTGCCCTGATCCTTCGTGGTAAAAAACGGCTCGAAGATATGCTCCAGATCATCCGGGGCGATGCCGTATCCGGTGTCGGTCATCGTAATCCGGGCATAGGCCCCTTCCCTGATCTCCGTGTTTCCCCGATACACCGGGGTATCGAACAGGACATTCCGTGTCCGGATACGGAATTCTCCGCCGTCGGGCATGGCGTCCTTGGCGTTCACGGACAGGTTCATGACGATCTGGCCCAACTGGCCCGCGTCACCCTTGACCGGCCGGAGGTCCTCCGCCAAGTCCAGCTTCAGACGGATGGTCTTGGGAAGGGTGTGTAAAAGCAGTTTGTAATATTGCCTGATTTCCTTATTGACGTCGACGGGGGCCAGAAAGCTTTCCATTTTGCTGCTGAAGAGCAGGAGCCGGTTAATCAGATCCGTGGCCCGGCTGGTCAATCCCTTCATTTTGTTCAGATATTTCCAGTCCGCGTCCGATTCGGTCTTGTGAAGCATGAGCAGTTGGTTATAAGAGACGATGGCCTGCAAGATGTTGTTGAAATCGTGCGCGATGCCCCCGGTCAGGGTTCCGATGGCGTTCATTTTGGAGGCCTGATGGAGCTGCTGCTCCAGCTCGCGCTGCTCCGTCATGTCCCTCAGAATACCCACCATGCCGGTCATCTCGTTGACGGCGTTGAAGTTCGGCGCCCCGCTCATGATGAACAGGCGCGGCGCGCCGTCATGGCGCGAAAGCTTCAGTTCAAAATTTTTCATGGGCCCCCCGCCCTCCATGACCGACTGAAAGCGCTGCCTGTACGGAGCCACCTCTTCCTCTTTCATGAAATCGGTAAAATATCTGCCAACGACATCATGATCGGCGTATCCCAGAATCTCAACGACCGCCGGGTTGATGTATGACACGACCCCGCACCGATCCGTCCTAAAAATGATGTCGGGTGAATTCTCGCTCAGGGTCCGGAAGCGCTCCTCGCTTTCCCTGATCCTGCCCAGAGCGCGGGCATTGGTGATGCTGATACCGACCTGAGGGGCAATCCCCATCAGCAGGCTCAGTTCACGCTGGTTCAGGGGTCTTTTGGACTGGTAATGGTCCACCGCCAGGATCCCTTCGGATACGCCCTTGCTCACAATGGGCACACAGATGAAGGCGTTCACGCCGAGATTTTGCGCCAGATCCAGGCTGCGCGCGGATATATCCTCCTGAAAATCCTTGATATCATTGATTAAAAATGGTTTTTGCTGATTGAAAGCGATCACAAAGGGGCCTTTGGACCGGGGGTTGTCCAGGCGAAATTCCGTTCCTTTCAACATGGCCTTCCATTCGGGATCGTAGCCGTAACCATCGACATACACCAGTTTGGTCCGATCGGGATTGGCCAGCATGATCATACCCCGGTCAAAGTCAAGACGCTTCTGCAGGGTTTCCATAACAAGATTCACCAGGGCGTCGATATCCAGCACGCTCGACACGGCCTGGCCGATCTCCTGAATCAGCAGGGCGTTGTTGTAGCTGATATGGATCTCGTCGAGCAGACGGTTGGCCGTATTTCCCTGGACGTCCATGATCGTCCGGACAGCCTTTTTTTCCAGGTACTGATCATAATGAAAGAGGCCGGACACGCCGGCCCCCGTCAGAAGAGCCGCCATCAGAAAAAAAACGGGGGGAAGCACAAAACCGCAGATCAGCAGTATGACGAGGAGAAAGCCCGCCGTGTATGCCCGGGTCGGCCGCCATTTCAGGAACGCGGGCTCTTCCCAACTGATGATGTATCGGCAGCAGTTCTCACTCCGATGCAGGCACGCCGGGTGCTCGAGAAGGGGCAATTCGTTTGTGAACAACCGGGCCACCGTCTCGAAGGCCCCCTTGAAATTCTCGCACTGATACGGTTTGATCTGCACCCCTTCCCGTGGTTTGATGACAATTTCAACGCTGTTTCTCCGCAACTTCCTGGTATGAAAGGTAACGCCCCGGTTCAGGTAGGAGGCGACCTTGGCCAGCATGCCATAAGCCTGAACGGGCGTCAGGAAACCGAGAACAAACTGTCGGATGACACGGGTGGATTTTGCAAAAGCCATGTAACGGCCCGCTTCCCGAAAAATCGTCGGGTCGCCGGTTTGCTTCATCAGGGCCTCATGGAAATCATCGACCTGCCGTTGTGTCAGCCAGTGTCCCTCGTCTTCCGCTTCGTAGGAGGCGATGCGGGCGTTTTTCAGCAGATCCTGGATGTCGACGTCCGGACGTTCATTCCGCAAGTACTCTAAAAATGTATCAATGATTCTGATGCTGTACAGTCTTGGTTCTTTCATGGCGCCTCGTGGTCAATCATATCTGATCCGATACCTTTTGCTGAGAAATTCAATATAATCATTCGCATACCGCATGTCGAGAATCCAGAGCAGGTACCGTTTGTGGTCATGTTTCATATCCGTCTTTTCGATATAATCCGCAGGGGAAATCAACAGGGAAATCGCCCCCGTCATTTTTTGTCCCGCCATGGAAGAAATGGCGCCAAACAATATGTCCGGGTCCATGTCCGGGTCCATCACGAAGATCTTGAAACCGTTCAGTAAATTGGACAAATTGATCCCCATGTCCGATTCTTCGAAAACGATAAAGGCTTTAGGATAATTCAAGTGGGTCAACAGGTGCATCGTCCATGTCCGAACGAAACCGTTTTCCGCATAGACCTCCCTCAGGGGTTTTCCATGCCGAGGCGGGTCCTGCATGATGATCGAGCCAAGGAGGCCGCCGTGATGATTCCGGTAATACTGTTCGAATTCCCATAAATCCGATCTGGAGCACTCTCGCAGGCCCCAGCCCGCCGGCAGGCTCCCAGACGCTTTTCCCGCCGGATACGTCATGTACGCGAACCCGTCGATAGAGCAATGGCGGGGGTTGTCATGTTCCCCGGCAAACCCCCCGAAGACCTTCGCCGGAAACTTGTTTTCGGGGCGGAAGTAGGTCATGACGTAATCCATGTTGGCGGAAGGTAAACGGTTCAGGTCCTTCTGATAATAGATGAGTTGCTTCAGGACCGTCAGGCCCATGGGCCGTCCCCCTATCGGCCGCGCCGCGTGGTGGTGCACCATCCAGGTCCTCTCGTAGCAGCGCAACATGGCAATATGGCCGTAAATGCGACCGTTCCTCTGACAGGTGAAGTGTCTGGCGATTGTCGGGGTCTCCTCATACAGCCGCCGGTAGATGTCCTGAAAATGCTTTTTGAATGATTCGAGGTGGCCGTACTTTTGCGGGTAAATAAAATCCGTATCGAAAAAGAATTCCCAGAGTTCGTCGGGATCGACGAGATTCGTCATGCCGGAATCAGAGCCGTGGATGTTATTGATGATCTGGTTGAGATGACTGTAGCTCGTCAGGTCCATATCCAGAATCGTCAGGCCGAAACGTATCTGCCCCTCTTCTTCCCGGCGGTAGATCACCTGGCCCTTGCAGTGCAATTCCAGAATGCCCGCATAGACGAGGGACATGTTCGGTATGATCATGCCCGGCATCAGAATGGACTCATCGGGTTTCTCGCACAGGGAAAACCCTGTCGTCGAAATATCCAGGATTTCCCGCTGAAACCGTTTCCCCATGAAAGGATGTTCGAACAACACGGACAGGGCCGGGAAACCCGGGCGGCGTGGATTGCGCAAACGCCGGGCCCTGAATCTCTTGATCCGGTCGTTGAGGGGGGCAAAGACCAGTTCACAGGGGTTTCCATCGGTTTTTTCGCGACGGCATCGACAGATACCCGAATAGAACACCTGATTCCGGCCCGACAGGCGGACCGTTGCCGGTTCCTCCGGATTAAAGCAGGAGAACGAAAATTCCGGCGAGGATTCCATTTTCAAACGAAAAGCCCGGGGGCTGAAATCAACCAGTTCCCCCGCCGCCTGAAACCCGTCCTGCCACAGCTCGGCCATGACGTCATGGCAGCCATACCTGGGGTACCGCCGTCTGCTGACAACCGGCGCGGCTTCCGGAAGCTCCAAGCTGAAGCCGTCGCTGTCCCTGGTCGCGACACGGACGGGAACAACGATGAAGGATTGGGCGCAGGGCAGGATCATGTATTTCAACCGGTAATATGCAAGGTTATAATGCGTATAGGTCCTCGCCCAACGGCAAGCCAGCTTTTTCCCCATGCAGGGCTCGGGATGGACCTCGATCAGGATATTTTCTTCGTACTCGGGATGGCTGAGGAAGGCATAAACCGGGTCTCCCCTAAAATGCATATAATTCAGGGTATTGGTAAGCTTTTGCCGATCCAGACACGGGGCGGCCTCCATGGACCTCATAAGTTCCGGATGGCGGAACATCCAGGGCGGAAGCGCCGATTCCGACTGACCCTCATTAAACTGGCGGTTACTGATGACAGCCTCCATTCTCTTGCAGCACCCTCGTGAGTCGCGCCATCGTCATTATAAAGAGTATGCGATGGGGCGTCAACGCGCAACAGGACGCGATTTGCCTCACACGAAAAGCGCCCGGGAAAGGTCGTGGGGGGAATCCATGAACGGAGGGCACGGGCCACCGGCGTGGCGGGCAGGAAGAAACGGCTTTCAGCGCCGAAATCATCTCGGGTCCCCCTGTGATGAAACCGGGGACCCTTTCACAGCCTGCCCAGCGAGAGTTGCTGCCTTTCAATATCCAGAATTTTTTTGCCCAGCCTGTTCTGCAGCTCTTTGTCCTCCCCGCTGAAGGAACAGGCAACGTGGCGATAATCATCTTTTTCGACTACACGGACAACCCGGGTGATGAGTTTGATCGGCGTGTCGTCGATGACCAGGATCATGGGCAGATCCCCTTTCGGATTGTTGCCCGCCCCTGCAAAAGGCTGGCTGAACACGACCCCTCCCAACGATATATTCATAATGGGATACTCCTCCTTGTCTACGACAAGCAGCAGGCCGCTGTCACTGGAAGGCTTCACCCGGTAGGATTCACGCAGATCCACTTCGGTCGCTTCCGACTTGATATCCGCCGAAATGGCCATGACCCTGGCCTCGGAAGCGATTTCATAATCCTTGACGAATTCCGTAACCCTTGCCAGGAAACCGTACCGCTGGGGTTTCCCGTCTTTGGTCAGCACCGAGGAAATCAGCACGTATCGTCCGAGATGCGATTTGAGCAGGGCGGGAGTCGTCTGGGAAAAAATGATTTTCTTGTCGTTTATGTCGTATATCATGGCGCGGGGATAAACCATTTTCCCCGAATCCAGAACCATGGAGATCTGGATGGCCATTCCGGGCCGAATCAGCATGAGCGCCTACACCTCGTCTCGATCAATTTCTCTCCTGGCTTGATATGGAAAACGGCTTTGCCTGAAACAGAGCGTAGTATATATAGTTGTCCGGGAAAGGACTGTCAAACATATTTGCGCGAAGGGGCGGAAGAAGTCGGGCCATCGCTCTGGACCGCGTTACATCACGCAATCGCGGCAAAACAATTTTTTACGTTTCAGGGAATCCTGATTATGGAAACCGCCGTCCCCGTCGTCGAAGCACGGGATTTGAAAAAATATTTCGGTGCACGGCCTGCCGTCGCGGGTATCTCCTTCGATGTGCGCCCCGGGGAATGCTTCGGCATCCTGGGGCCGAACGGCGCGGGCAAGACATCGACGATCCGGATGATCTACGGCCTGTCTCCCATCGGCGGCGGCAGCCTGAAGATCTTCGGACGTCATATCGGCATGGACTACCGGCGCATCAAGGCCCGGATCGGTATCTGTCCCCAGGACAACAACCTCGACCCGGATCTGACGGTCCTCCAAAACCTGGAAGTTTACGCCCGGTATTTCTTTATTCCCCCGGCCCGGGCCCGCAGGAGAGCCCTCGATCTCCTGTGCTTCATGTCCCTGGAGTCAAGACAGAAGTCAAAGGTCACGGAGCTTTCCGGCGGGATGATGCGGCGCCTGATTATCGCCCGGGCCCTGTTGAATGAGCCGGCCCTGTTGATCCTGGACGAACCGACAAGCGGCCTGGACCCACAGTCCCGCCATCAGGTATGGGAACGCCTGAACGAACTCAGATCGCGGGGCATGACGATGCTTCTGACGACCCATTACATGGATGAGGCGTCGAGACTGTGCGATCGCCTCATGATCATGGACCGGGGCAGGATTCTCGTCGAGGGCACCCCGGCAGGCCTGATCAGGGATTACGTCGGAGAGCACGTCATCGAAGTGGGCGAACCGACGGACGAACTCAGAAAACATGTCCGGGCCTCCGGCCTCGTCCACGAAGATCTGGGACATCTGCTCATTATCTACGGGAACCGTCATAACCGGATCTATCATGAAATCGCCGCCCGCTATTGCCCCGAGGGCTGTCTGATGCGCACGGCCACGCTGGAGGATGTTTTTCTGAAACTCACGGGGAGGGGACTACGGGAATGACGCGGATTTCCTGGCGATTCAGCCGTGTCTGGCAGCGCAACTTCCTCGTTTACCGGCGGACCTTGCTGGTCGGCTTCATGCCCCCGCTTCTGGAACCCCTGTTTTACCTGCTGGCCTTTGGGGTGGGAATGGGCCTCCTCATCGGGCATGTGCACTACGAGGGGCGGGATATGACCTACACCCTTTTCATCGCCCCGGCCCTGATCGCCATTAACGTCATGAGCAACGCATTCTACGAAAACACCTACGCATCCTTTGTCCGGATGTATTACCAAAAAACCTTCGACGCGATGATGGCGACGCCGCTGACCATCGAAGAAATCATCGCGGGAGAGATGATCTGGGGGGCCAGCAAGGCGGTTCTGGCCACGGCGGTGATGATGTCCGTCATCAGTTGTTTCGGCCTCATCCGGTATCCGGACGGGCTCCTGCTTTTGGGTATCGCTTTTCTGGGCGGCCTGGCCTTTGCGTCCCTGGGCATGATGTTTACCGCCGTGGTCCCCCAGATCGAGCTTTTCAACCTCCCGGTCTTCCTGTTTATCACCCCCATGTTTCTCTTCAGCGGCACCTTCTTCCCCCTGGAAAATCTCCCGTTGTGGGTACAGCGGTTTGCCCTCACCTTACCCCTGACCCATCTGGTGAACCTTTGCCGGGCGTGCGCTTACGGTTCCTTTGCCCCCTCCTGCATGGGGGGCCTCGTCTATCTGTTCGCCCTGACACTTGTCCTGTTTCCCCTGGCGATTGCGGCCATGCGCCGCCGTTTGATCAAATAATCGGCCGGCCTGATCGTCGGAATGACGCCCCCCTGAAGGGGGGCACCGTCAGAAAATACAGCAACGACGTTGAGGAAAGCACGGGCCCCTCAGGGGGGGCCGGGCGTCCCGGCGACGTCGCGGGGGTTCGTGCCGGGGGAACAATCCGTGCGACCCGGGATACCCGGGTGTGACACCCCTCTCCGGCAACACGACCCCTCCTTGACAAAGCCGTCAATCTGTGAAAAGTTGCCGCGAAATGAACCGCTCAAAGAGCGCCCGTTC
The DNA here is from genome assembly GCA_012522415.1 of Deltaproteobacteria bacterium. Taxonomy (NCBI): domain Bacteria; kingdom Pseudomonadati; phylum Myxococcota; class Myxococcia; species Deltaproteobacteria bacterium. Next base: position 9,825 of record JAAYKM010000011.1, read on the forward strand.
CCTGGACGGGGGATGTTGCAGTATGAGATCCGTTTTCACCGGGTGAATGAACCTTGCTTGATCAACTGATTCAGAATCTGGCGTTATCTCTGCAAAATTCCTTCTATACGGCGCCCGTGATCGCCTACCTGGGAGGATTGCTGGTGGGTTTCACGCCGTGCGTATATCCCGTCATTCCGGTCACCGTCGCCTTCATCGGCGCCCGCAGCGCGAATTCTCGTACCAGAAGTTTTCTCCTTTCCCTGTTTTACGTCCTGGGAATCGCCGTCACCTACACGGCTCTCGGTGGCATCGCCGCTTTGTCGGGAACGCTTTTCGGCCGGATCCAGGCAAACCCCTGGACCCATTTCATCATGGCAAACGTCTGCATCCTCATGGGCCTGTCGATGCTGGACGTCTTCTCCCTGCGCCTGTACACGCCGAAAGCGATCTCGCGCTTTCAGGCCAGAAAAAAAACCGAGGGGTGTTTCAGCAGCTTTCTCATCGGTCTTCTATCAGGATTCGTCCTGGGCCCCTGCACAACCCCCGTGCTTGCCGTTCTGCTGACCTACGTCGCCGGCCGCCAGAACCCCGCATTCGGAATGGTTTTGCTGTTTCTTTTTTCTCTGGGAATCGGTACCCTCCTGATCCTCGTCGGTACGTTTACCGGATTTCTGACGCGGCTTCCCAAATCGGGTCCATGGATGGTCAGGGTAAGCCGTCTCTTCGGCTGGACCATGATCGGCGCCGGCGAATACTTTTTGATCCTCGCCGGAAAATTATGGCTTTAGGGGAACATGATGAACCGAAGTGGTTTTGGTACCGGGAAACCGGATAAAATGCGACGGCCATGGGTGGGACCTGTTCGTTTTTTTATGGCTGTCCTGGCTTTTCTCGTCCTTGCCTGCGATTCCGGTTCGGGAATCGGCCGGAAGGAGGGCGGGAAAGCCCCCGATTTCACCCTGCGGGATCTGGACGGGGAACTGTTTCATCTGAAGGCGCAACGGGGGAAAATGGTCCTCGTGATTTTCACCACCACCTGGTGCCCCGCCTGCCGGGAACTCATTCCTCTCTACAAAGAACTCAGCAGAGTGTACGGGGAAAGGGGGCTGGTCATCGTCAACGCGGACATCCAGGAACCCCGGGAGCGGGTCCGCCGGTTTGCCGAAACGAACCGGATTCCCTACCGGATTGTGCTGGACGAAGACGGCGCCGTCGCCATGGGGTACGGCGTCGTCGGCATACCCGACCTCGTTCTGATCAACGAGGACGGTGAAATCATCGGTTCCGACACCATGGACATTCTGGATATGCTGGAAAAAACATTCCCCGGGAGGGAACCGACCTGAACGAAAGCGCCGGGCAACGCACATCGTTTCGCTTCGTTATGAACGCTCGCCTTTTTCAAAATACCGGTCCAGCCTTTCATACGTGTCGGTCATGCGGTCTTCGATCCTCTTGCGGCACGCCTCAAAGTCCGGCCCGTCGAGAGACGCGGGCACCTCCTCCATCTCCGCTGAAAAACGTATCAGAACCCGGCTGAAGGGCTTGGGCACCATGAAGCGGTCCCAACTGTTGAATGTCCAGTATTTTTCACAGACCAGATACACGGGGCAGATCGACGCCCCCGTACGCTGAGCCATGGCCAACAGACCCGCCTTGACCTCCCGGGGCGGTCCGGTGGGCCCATCCAGGACATGGGCTCCGGCCCCGTGTTTAAGCACCACCTCGACCATTTCCCCGAGCGCTTTACGGCCTCCCCTGGAACTCGAACCCCTGACCGGAAGAAAACCCGAGTGCTGCACGACACCGGAGATGAAATCCCCATCCCGGCTGCGGCTGATCATGATCGGAATCGTCAGGTCATACCTCCGGGGCAGAAAAAAACCGCAGAACAATCTCTGGTGCCAGCCCGCCAGAATCACCGGCCCCCGGCGCAACCGCTCAAGAAAGACCTGTTCATTTTCGAAACGGAAACGGAGTGTCTTGTTGTAGAGGGCAAGAATACAATAAACCGGCTTCACCAGGGACTGCAGAAAAATAAATTTAAGGGCTTTCTTCCTGTTTTCCGTCGTCATACATCAAGATCCGTGTTTGCCGAAAGGCGATGGAGTACGCTCGCACGGGGCGGCGGGGTTGTCAACAACGATTTCATCAACGGGTTGCCTCGAATCACTCAACCCCTTTCCGCCAAAAAAACACCCTCGAAGAGAAACGCAAAGGTATCTTCTCTTGGATCAGATCCGGGGAACCGCCTTTATGAGGGAACGTCACCCTCCGACATTTGCGCGACGGGTGCCTTTTATTATGAGGCAACCGGCAATCAGACGATTCCGAATCATGTCGTCCCGTCAGGGTGAGCGTTTTCGAACGGAACGGGGCGTTGCCACGCATGGGTGACCTCCCCCCGTGCCCATGATAAGGGCTTGACAAGGCCCCGTCATTCCGGCCATATTACCGGCGCCTGCTGTTCGCGGTGTCGGGAAACCTTGCGCGAAGCCAGACCATTCGCGGTTTCCGCCGTACCGGGCCCGTCCGCATTCCGGCATTTTCGTGTGCCGTCGGGATTCCAGCGTTCCCAGGCACGACGAAAAGAAAAACCGGGCGCGGTTATCGGGGGGCCGTCTCGGCCCCGGCATGATTCCAGTTAATAAGGGGGGACCGGAAAGCTTTGAAGGACGACCCGGGAACGTACCATACAGACTCCGCCGCAGAATCCCTTGGGGACAAACTCGAAGGCATCATCCGCGACCTGCCCGACGACCGGGTCACCCTGGCGGAAATCCTCGACCTCCTCGGACAGGAAGGTCTCTTGATCCTGACCGCTTTCCTGACCCTTGTTTTCCTGATTCCCGTTTCCATCCCCGGCGTCAGCACCGTGTTTGGCGCAGCCATCTTGCTGATCGGGTTCTGCCGACTTTTCAACCGCGGCCTATGGGTACCGGAGCGTATCCGGAAACGACAGTTGCCGTCGGAAACCCTGCGTCCGGGGCTGCGGAAGGGACTGATCTGGTTCCGTCGCCTCGAACGGGTCAGCCGGCCCCACCGGCTGCGCTGGGTCACCCGGGGAAGGGTTATGCCCGCCCTGAGCGACTGCGCCATCATCTTGGGCGCTGTTCTGCTGATGGCCCCTTTCGGACTCATCCCCTTCAGTAACACCCTGCCCGCCGTCGCCATCCTGTTGCTCGCCATCGGCCTTCTGGAACGGGATGGCGCCTGTATTATCCTTGGGCACCTTACAAACCTGGCGACGATCTTCTACTTCGCCCTGTTGATAGGCGGGGGCGGCTTCACCCTTTACAAGTTGTTCCGGTATTTCTAATACCCGGGCCCGACAACCAGGGTGCGCCCCATGGGGCAAGTCCCATACGCACCCTACTTTTTGGGACCCATAAAATACCAGAGGACCAGACCAAGCAAAGGTAAAACAACAATCAAAACGATCCAGAGAACCTTGGTGCCGGTGGTGGCATTGCTCTTGAGTACCTGCAGAATCGCCCAGATATCCAGAATGAGAATGATTAAACCTATTCCCCGATACATGTCTCCCTCCTTTGTGCCGTTGCCATGGTTTCATTTCCCCGCCCTTCCCCGTTCACAGGGCGAATCCTTTTCATCGGTTGTGTTACCCCGGACGGCCCGTGATCGTACGCAGCCCCCCTATTAGGAACATCAACGCCCATAATGGGCTGTAAACTTTGCTTCGCCAAGCTTATGGCCGTGCAGCATGTAACCGACCAGGGCCGCGGAAGCATCGGCGGGCAGCTCCAGCCTGTCCACCTTTAACGCGAATACGGTAAAGACGTAGCGATGGGCCTTATCCCCCTGGGGGGGACAGGCCCCGCCGAAACCGGCCGTTCCGAAATCCGTCCGTCCCTGAACCGACCCGGGCGGCAACAGCGTGCCCTGGCTGTCTCCGGCCCCTTCCGGCAGTTCGTGCACCTGGGCGGGGATATTGTACACCACCCAATGCCACCAACCGGAACCGGTGGGCGCGTCCGGATCATAAACAGTGACGGCAAAACTCTTCGTCCCGGCCGGCTCGCCCGACCACTTCAAGGCCGGCGAGATGTTCCGCCCGGCACACCCGAAGCCGTTAAAAACCTGGTCCGAAGACAGGACCGAGTCGGGTTTGATCGTGGGACTCATCAGAATAAACGGGTCCGCCGCAAGGGCGGGTGACGCAAAAAGGATCAAAAGAAGAACACAGATCCGGGCTGGACGCGCTATGGCGCAGCGCCACGGGGATATTTTCGACAACCTCTGCTTCATCATGCCTCCTCCCTTCAGAATATATTAAAAACCACGTGATAATAGATTGTGCCGTTGCGGCTGTCAATGCCTGATCATCTCAAACACCCCCGTCCGTCCGCTTTGGGGATATAGCCCGGTTGAACTCCCCGGAACACGTCTTTTGATTTTCTTCCATCAGAACTTGATTATTTGAAAATATTATTATACCGATACAGGTACTTACCTCAGAGGAGGATACCATGAAGGTTGGCATCGGCTACACCAACAATCACGATGCGTTCGTATCCGGTAAGATCGCCGCGGAAGCGGCCCTGGCAGGGGGAAAAATCGAGAAACCCGCTTTCATCCTCGCCTTTTCTCATCATCAAGTTGACGCCGAAGCGTTTTTCCGGGGATTGAGGACTGTTGTCGGGGCTGGGCCACCGATTATCGGCGGTTCCGCCGTGGGCGTCATTACAAATGACGTCGTTTCTTACGAGGGTTTTCCCGCCGGCGTGGCGGTCCTGCAATCGGATGGGCTGGATGTGGAAATCGCCTGCAGCGGTGACCTGGATCTGGATGAAAGACGGGCAGGCAAGCGACTGGCGGACAAGCTGGTTCACAAGGCCGATGGAAAACTTCTGCTCATTTTTTATGATTCCGTCAAAACCCCTCCGACCGCGTCGATGCCGCCGGTCATGAATGCCTCCCCCCCTCTGATTCAAGGACTCGAGGAGGGAATGCCGTCGTCTGTCCCCATTCTGGGCGCCGGTTTGGTCGGGGATTTTGCATTCAATCCCCCCAAGCAGTTTAACGGCTACGCCGTGGCCGGCCAAAATGCCGTGGGCGCCCTTTTCTCAGGGGCCTGTCATCATTACTATCAGATCATGCATGGCATGACCCCCCTGGACGGTATCCGCCATACGATCACGAAAATGGAGGGAGCCCTCATTCACGAAGTCGATGGGCGGCCCGTCGCCGAAATGATCGACGCGATGTACGGAAACCAAAACTGGCGGGAACAGAGCCCCGTCAGGCGGCTCGCCATCGGAATCGATCATGGCGATCCATACGGGGATTACAGGGAAGAGAATTATGTCGGCCGCTTGATCACCGGGGTTTTGCCGGATGGGAAAGGGATCGCCATGTTTGAGCCCGACCTCGATGTGGGAACGGAATTTCTGTTCATGCTGCGCGATTCCGGTAAAATGATGGAATCAGCCGCGAAGAATTGCTCTGACCTGATCCGGAGAATTGCAAAGGACGGTAAAAGACCGGTTTTTGGATGTTATATCGACTGTGCGGGAAGAACCGCCCTCGCCTCGGATACCCTCCATGAAGAATCCGATATCATACGCGAGCATTTTAATCGCATACAGGTTCCCCTGTTGGGTTTTTATTCCGGTGTGGAAGTGGCCCCCTTGCTCGGTAAAAGCAGGGGGCTGGACTGGACCGGTGTTCTGTGGGTGATGGCGGAAGGGTGAGTATGTGATGGGTGAGACAGAAGAATATCCAACGGCGGAGCCTGAGCCTGATAAGGAAAAGAGGCAGATTGCCTTTTTCAAGCGCCTGTCGCAGGAAGGCGGCAAACGTCGCCTGCGGGAAATCGAAGCCCTGTCCGAGCTCATCGGGGAGCTCAAAAAAACCCAGAAAAAGCTCGAAAAATCCCGGCGGTACATGTCGGAGATCATCGATTTCCTGCCGGATGCCACGTTTGTAATCGATAAAACGGGGAAGGTGACCGCCTGGAACCGGGCCATGGAAACCCTGACTGGCACCAAAGCGGAAGAGATGATCGGCAGGGGCGGTCATGAATACGCGCTTCCCTTCTACGGGGTGAAAAGACCGATGCTCATCGATCTGGTTCTGTTGCCGGATGGAGCCGTGAACAATCATTACGGGGATTTCGGAGAGATCAGTAGCCAGGAATCCGTCCTGACCGCCGAGAGGTATTTCCCTGAAATCCACGGAGGGAAGGGCGCATATTTGTTAGCCAGGGCCAGGATACTCCGCGATGTCGACGGCGGCGTGGCGGGAGCGATTGAGACCATCCACGATATTACGAAACGCAGGCAGACGGAGCAGGCCCTGCGGGAAAGTGAAGTCAGGTATCGGAACATTTTCGAAAACACCGGCACGGGCATGCTGATCGTGGAAGACGACATGACGATTTCCTTCGCCAACGCCAAGCTTGAAGAGATGATCGGTTACAAACGCCGGGAAATCGAGGGGAAAAAGAAATGGACGGACTTCGTCCACCCCGCCGACCTGGAATGGATGATCGAACAACATGCACGGCGGCGGAGCAATCCCGAACTGGCCAGGAAAAACTACGAATGCCGGACGGTACACGGAGACGGACAAATCCTGGATATCTATTTGAGCGTGGACATGATCCCGGGTACACGCAAAAGCGTCGTATCCCTCATGGACATCAGCGAACGCAAAAGGGCGGAGGAAAAGCAACGGGACCTGGAAAAGCGCCTGCAGCGGTCGGAAAAAATGGAGGCCCTCGGTTTGCTCTCCGGCGGCGTGGCCCACGATCTCAACAACGTGCTGGGTATCCTGCTGGGTTATTCGGAACTCCTGACCTTCCATATCGACGAGACGAGTCCGCTGAGACCCCATGTGATGAATATTTTAACGGCGGGCAAAAGGGCCGCGGCCATTGTGGACGACATGCTGACTCTGGCCAGAAGAGGCGTCCAGTCCCGTGAGGTCCTCAGTCTCAACACACTGGTGCGGGATTTTCTCGGAACGCCGGAATGCAAGGGCATTCTCGCTTTTCATCCGGGCGTACGGATTGCGACCGACCTCGACGAGGCGCTCCTGCATATCATGGGATCGCCGCACCATATCGGCAAGGCCATGGTGAATCTTGTCTCCAACGCGGCAGAGGCCATGCCGGGCGGCGGCGTGGTGACGATTGCCACGGCCAATCGTTACATGGACCGGCCGGTCCAGGGGTACGATGAAATGGCCGAAGGGGACTATGTCATCCTGACCGTTTCCGACACGGGGGGGGGGATTTCACCACGGGACATCGCCCACATCTTTGAACCCTTTTATACGAAGAAGGTCATGGGACGGAGCGGAACGGGCCTGGGCCTCTCCCTGGTCTGGGGCACGCTCAAAGATCATAACGGATACATCGATGTTCAAAGCGCGGAAGGAAATGGAACCGTCTTCACCCTGTACTTCCCGGCAACGCGGGAAGAGCCGGCCGGCGCTCACGCTCCGCTCCCTATGGCGGATTACGCGGGTGCGGGGGAAACCATTCTGGTGGTGGATGACGTACAAGAACAGAGGGAACTGGCGTCCCGGATCCTGGAACGCCTGAATTACCGGGTTGTGACGGCGCCCAGTGGTGAAGAAGCCTGCACCTACCTGCTGGATCACCGCGTTGATCTGGTTCTTCTGGATATGATCATGGAATCGGGTATGGATGGCCTCGACACCTATCGGAGGATTCTCGAGATCCACCCCGGCCAAAAGGCGATCATCGTCAGCGGTTTTTCCGAAACGGACCGGGTGGGACAGGCCCGGGGGCTCGGTGCGGGCGCCTACGTCAAAAAACCCTATACTCTTGAAAAGCTCGGCGTGTCCGTGAAAAATGAACTGGCCCGACAGGTCCCGCAGAAAGCGGCCGGGAAACCCTGACGCATCGCCTTGGTTCCTCCCCGTCGGCAAACGGGAAATACCCCCTATACGCAACAGCCCCCCGCGGATCCGTGCGGGAGGCTGTTACACCTTGGTAATAAACCGGTTGTCTCTGTGTTTTCTTATTCCCCTCTCGCCGCTTTGGCTTCATCATCCTTCAAAAGGATCATGAGCTGGCCGCAACAGGAAAGTTTACCGTTTCCCGTCTGAAGAACTTCCACGACATTGCCGCACATGGTGCACTTGTAAACCTGGTTTTTTTCCGTCATGATGATTATCCTCCTTGCCTTCTTTCTCCGGTCGGGTCGCGCCGATTATTCATGAATGCCCGCCATGACAGCACGGCGGTTGCGTGCCCGGCCGGATTCGGTTTCATTCGTATCTTCCGGAGCCATTTCACCATATCCTTCGGCGAGGATCCGGGCTGCGTCAATTCCGTGTTTCACGGTCAGATAGTCCCGAACGGCTTCCGCCCTTCGCAAAGACAGTTCCGCGTTGTATCCTTTCGTTCCGATGTTGTCCGTATGACCGACCACCAGAATCACCGCCGTCGGCATCCGTTGCCGCAGAACGCCGCCTATCTCGTCCAGTACGGGAAAGCCTTCGGGCTTGATCACGGCCCGATCGAAATCAAAATAGACGATCGGCCGTACGCCGCCGGGCAGATAGTCCGCCAGTTCGAAACCCTGCTGCTGCCCGGTCGGTTCGGCTTTCGGCGCAACCACAGGGGGCGGGGCGTCCACCTTCCGATCGTTCAGCGCCATAAGCCATTGACGGGCGTCTTCGTGACCGAGTCCCGCTGCGGTGATCATATCGGATTTGGCCGCTTCGTTGTTTATGACGAATGCGTTGACAAGACCGCGTTCATAATAAGCTTCAGCGTTTTTCGGCAACAGGGCGATGGCCGAAGAAAAATCGTCGATCGCCTCCCGGGTGGCCGATATTTCATAAATCCGATACGCCTTCCCCCGGTGCAGGTAGGCATCAGCATAGGTTGGATCGAGCCTGATGGCTTCGGTAAACATATCGATCGCTTCCCCGTAGGCCTTCTGGTTCTCGTAGGCAACACCCTTCCGGAAGAAATCCCTTGAGCTGAACGGAGCGGCAAAACCCGTTTGCCATGACAAAAGAAGAACCAACAGAATCACCAAGCAACCGTATGTTTTTTTCATGATTCACCTCATCCTCGTGGAATGTTTGATCCAGGCCGTTCTTCATCGTACTTGACGGCCGTCATTATATGAAGAAGGGTATAGCGTGTCAAGAATATAAAAGTGACCGGATTTGTAATCCTTTTCACAGTATGGAACGCGGCGGCGGATGAAAAAACGCCCTATTCGGGAAAATTTCTGTAAAAGGCCACCGCCCAGGCGCCGGGTCCCATGTGGGCGCCGGAGGTGAGCGACAGGGGGTGAACGACGACACGACTCCGGGGATAGCGGTTTCTCACCGCATGGGAAAAGGCCTCCACCTGGTCGTGGTTGTCTGAATATTCGAGGAGGATGAAGCCCCCTTCATCCGGGGCCAGCGATTTTTCCAGGGTCTTCAGGGCGAACACCTCCTGTTCTTCCCGGCTCCGGCAGAGTCCCGCCTTCTTCGCCCCATCCGCCAGGGGGGTCACCACCGGTTTCATACGCAGCATGTCACCGAAGAAAGCCCCGCTTTTCGATAAACGCCCTCCCGCGGCAAGATACGCCAGACGGTCCAGAAATATATATTCCTCGGCGTTTTTTACGGCGTCCCCGGCGAAGGCCGCCACATCCTCCGGACGCTTTTTCCCCTTCGCGAAGGCCGCTACAGCGAGAACAATCAGGGCAAGACGCCCGGAAGCGGTGCCGGTATCAATGACCGTCATCCGGTCTTGGGGGTCGTGGTTTTTTTCCACGCCACGGCCGTCTCGTAGTTTCCCGTATAGGCCGACCCGACGCAGAGGTACAGCACACGCTCATGCCGTCCCATCACGTTCGTGTAATGCTGATGACGTTCGAAAACGGATGCCTGCGATGTGGACACCCGAATACCCGAGCGCATGGCATCATAGAGAACCGACGGGGCCAGACAGGTTTCCGGCAGGCACTGTTTCCCGATGACGATATAACTGTCCAGGAGGCTCACATCCATCAGGGCTGCTTCCTCACGTGTCAGGGAACCGGCTGCGTCCGTCATGATATGCACGGAATCGTCCCTTCCCGGTCGGTTGAAATTCGCGGTTTGACGGTAAAGATCGTCCTCGGCCCAGCCAAGAATTTTCCCCAGGGGACGCAACCGGGAGCGAACCTCCTCCAGGTCGTGTGTGTGGAGATGGATTTTCAGACATTTGCCCCGTCGACTGACGACAATGGACTCCCCCGGCAGGGACGGACGCGCCTCCGCTTGATGCGCATCCCCGCCGGTTTCAATCATCACATCCACACAATAGCCCCGTTCCGGTTCATCGCAATAGGATGGCGAGAGACGCACAAGGTCGCCGAAGGTCTCCGTAACAGACCGGACAACTGGAGCGCCACCGGCATACACCGGCATAAACCCCTCAAAGAACAGGTACATACCCAAAGCCCCCGCATCGACAACCCCCGCCCGCCGCAATTGCGGCTGCTGCGTGATCGTTGCCCGAACCGCGTCCTCGAGGCGGATCCGCAGACCCGAAAGGGTCTCCCCCGACCAGGGTTTCTGAAAGCACTCGGTGAGGGTGTCGAAAAAGGTCAGCATGGTTCCGGGCCGCGGGTCCGGTACGGACCGCCAGGCCTCGTCACGTCCCCGGCGGACGGCATCGGGAAGTTGATCGGCGTTGTCTCCCGTCAGAAAGCACCGAAAAAAGGCGGAGGCGATATTTCCGGAATTCCCACGGGCGGAACGAAGCAGTTCCTTCCTCAGTTCGGAGATGTCCCTCTCGGGACCGCGCAGGGGAGACAGGGAGATGACGAGGTTGCGTCCCGTATCGCCATCGGCGATGGGGAACACGTTGATCCGGTCCAGCAGATCAGCCCAGGCGGCGAGACATTCGTAACCCGCAACCAGAGCCTGCCGGAATGTGTCGTTCATGGCCAGAAACCCAGGGCTCTCCGGATTTCTCCGGGCACGGAAAAGAGCATTTCCATGTCCGGTGCCCTGACGGCGACCTGCTCCGTCCGCCCACGGGTACAGACCCCGCCGTCGTGAATTTTACGGATTTCAAAGTCAACGACGAGCTTTACCCGGGCATCGACGATGGTGGCGCGGCAGATCAACTCATCGTGATAACGCAGGGGCGCGATGTGTTTGGTCGAGGTCTTGATGATGGGAAAGAGGATACCTTCCCGTGCGTAGAATTCATAGAGGTCGACGCCGTTTTCATTGAACAGGGCGGTTCTCGCTTTTTCGAAATAATTCAGGTAGTTGCCGTGCCAGACCACCTGAATGGGGTCCAACTCGTAAAACGCCACCTGATGACGTATCTCCGCCCACTTCGCTTCGGCGGATTTCATGGATGAGGCCTCCAGAAATCGTCCCGGCTTATGGCCTGAGCAAGCCCCTCGATATCCCGGTCCATCTCGCGATCCTCAATGAGGGGTGCCGATATTTCACGAATTTTATTCAGAACGGGCCGGAGGTGGGGCCGCCGGTCCACATTCCCCCGAATACTGCACGCCTGGGCAGCCGCCAGCAGATGGATGGCCAGCGTTCTCTCAGCCAGTGTGCAAACCCGTTCCGCGTCCCGCGCCGCAATGGTTCCCATGCTGACCTTGTCCTGGTTGTGTGATTCGGTGGAACGGGAGAAGGACCCCGCCGGCATGGTCAACTTGAGCGCTTCCGCCGCCAGGGCCGAAGCGGACAGGGACATGGCCTTGAAACCATGGTGGAACACCGATGATTCACCCTTCACCCCCACAAGGTCACCGGGCAGACCGCGATTGAGGAGCGGATCGACCAGCAGGGTAACCTGCCGGTCCGACATGTCGGCAACGGAAGCCACCGCCGTTTTCAGGGCATCCATGGCGAAGGCCAGGTGTCCCCCGTAGAAATTGCCGTTCATCAAGGTCTGCCCCGTTTCCGGGTCGAAAATCGGGTTGTCGTTGGCGCTGTTGGCTTCCGTCTCGACCCACCGCCTTATCCAGGTCAGGGCGTCATAAAGAACACCGGCAATCTGGGGCGCGCATCGGAGGGAATAAGGATCCTGCAGATCCCCCTCGGTCCGGGATTCCAGATCGTCACCGCTTCCCTTCTTGAGTTGCAACAGATCGACAAGCCGACGGGCAACATGGATCTGTCCCGGGTGCGGCTTGGCTTCTCCGACGACGGGGTGAAAGTGAAGGGCCTTCCCCTTTAAAGCGTGAACACCCAAGGCGGTGGCGGCCATCGCCCCTTCCAGAATGCGGCCGGCCCGTTCAACGGCCAGAATCGCAAGGCCCGTCATGGTGGAGGTCCCGTTGATCATGGCGATGCCTTCCTTGGGGGCGAACGTGTGGGCCTTGATGCCGGACATCTGAAGGGCCTGGGCGGCGGGCATACGCCGTCCTTCATAATAGACGTCTCTTTCCCCCGCAAGGGCGGCCGCCACATAGGACATGGGGGTCAAGTCGCCTGACGCCCCCACGGATCCTTCGGCGGGAACGACGGGCGTAATCCCCAGATTGAGGAACAGGGCGAGCTGTTCCAAAAGCGCCATGGTCACCCCCGAGTAACCCCGGGACAGGCAGACGAGGCGGCAGAGCATGGCCGCCCTGGTGGCTTCAATCCCGATCGGCTCACCTGTCCCGCAACCGTGAAAACGGACGGGGTTTGAGCCCTGATGGTTCAGCACCTGGGTCCGGTTGAGACGGGTCCCGCAGGACTTCCCATACCCGGTCGAGACTCCGTAAACCGGCGTGCCCTCGTTGATGGCGTTTTCCAAACTGACGACGCTGCGACGAAGATGCTCCCGAAAGGCGGGACTTTCGCTCAGTTTAACGGGAACCCGATCTCTGGCTACGGCGAGAAACGCCTCCAGCGGCAGAGGCTCTCCATCGATGATGATTTCCTCTCTCTTTGACATGTTCATGACGGGCCTCCCACCGTTTCTTCCTGTTTTCCAAACCGTTGTTCAATCAAATCACGCCTCCTGCCCCGGTAAGTGCCGTCGGCCTTTTCCCGAACCGCCACCTTCTGAAGCAGCTTGAACATCTTGTAGGATTGCGGCTCCTCCTCGTAGAAGGTGTCCCAGGCGTAATGATACAGTTCCTGCAACCTCTCCGGCGATATTTTGTCCGGCTGAAAAACGACCCGATCCGCCGTGTAATCATTCCAGTCATAGGAGAAGATCCGGCCTTCCCGCTGATAGTCATCGAAAGTCCGGGTATGGGGAAACGGGGTCAGGATCGTGAATTCGGCCAGATCCAGTTCGACCTCCAGCAGGAAATCCACGAGGCGAAGGATGTCGTTTTCCGTCTGGCCGTCCAGTCCGAGAAGAATCGTTCCCTCCACGGCGATCCCGTGGTCCTTGTAGCGGCGGATCCGGTTGCGGATACGTTCAGACGTGTCATAGATCGCCTGGTAAACGTACCAGGCCCCGGCCTGGGCGGCAAGATCGAGGACCTTGTCGTCATCCTCGATGGGGTGGCAGCACCACTTTTTTTTCAGGGGGATCATTTCACGGAAAAGACCCATCTCCCAGGCCTTATTCTGGGCAAGGGAATTGTCCACGATGAACAGACGGTTGTTGTCAATGGCGGCCATTTCCTCAATGACCCGGTCATAGGGACGGGGACGGAATTTCCTCCCGCCCAGGAAGCTCACGCAGCACGGGTAGCAGTTGAACCGGCAGCCCCGGGAGGCGTGGACAAGATCGACCATCTGGACACCCTTGTAATTATACAGATCCCGTTTCAGGATGCTCCGGCGGGCCGTGCCGATCAAATCATCCGCAGGAAAATCGGTCATGTAATCATACTTTGGCTTGAGGCGGCCATGCCTGAAATCCTCAAAAACCGCTTCCATTCTCCCTTCCGCTTCCCCCAGAAAGACGGTATCGGCATGCGCCATGGTTTCCTCGGCATGGAGCATCGTGGCAATCCCGCCGAACATGACCTTGATGCCCCGGCGACGGTAATGATCCGCAATTTCCCAGCCCCGTTTCACCTGGCTGGTGAGCATCATGGAAATGCCGACGAAATCAGGAGAATCATCGAGTTCCAGGGTTTCCACATTTTCGTCTGTGAATTCGACGTCCCACTCGGGGGGGATGGTGGCGGCAAAAACCACGGGGCCGTGGGGCGGCAGGTGAAATTCCGTCTGCCGTAACAGCTTTCTCCATTTCGGATAAATGAGCTTGAATTTCATTGTTCTCCTTTCAAGGGAACCGCTTTCCTGTTGTGACGGAGCGCCCCGTCATTCACCGACGGCAGCCTCCTTTGTTTCGGGATCTCCGCATTCAGCGGCAAGGGGCTCCGCGCCGATCAGCCTCAAACGCAGGACATAACGCCCGTGGGCATGCGCTTTCAGTTCGATGTTACCGGGAATCCCGTCGATCAGGTTCGTCGCCCTCACCTCCCGCAAACGCCGGAGGGGACCCGTGAAGGTTTCCATGTTCCAGGTTTGGTCGGGATGAAGCCGGATATGGACGGACTCCCCGTTATGACCGACCCGGCGGCAGAGTATGGAGCCGTCTTGCCCCATGCGGGCCTCCAGAACCGGGTTTCCCGGTGCAAGAAACAGCAGGCGGACATCGTCCATCATGTGCCGCCCAAAGGACTCCCCGGCAAAGGGTCCCACAGCCCGATTGACATGCAGGGCGGCGCCGATGGATTCACCGTCGAACAGCACCAGTCCCTCCAGGGTCATCAGGACACTGTGAAGGCGTGACCGGGAAGGGTCAACCAGGGTGACGCCGATCATGGTCGCCGACTTGCCTCCCGGCAGAAACGCCTCTATCGCGTGAACGTACCGGTACAACGTCCCGACATGGGGTCGGCCGCATTTTTCCACCAGGTCCTGGTCCGTTACGGGGTCCAGCACCGGCAGGGCCCCCATGTGCCCACAGGAGACCGTGAAACCCAGCAGGGTCATGAGAATAAAAAAACGCGTGGGCGCAACCCATCTCATTCCGCATTCCGGAAGACCGTTTCGGCGATCTTTTCGTTCATTTCGACGTTCGCAAATGTCAGCAGGGTGAAGTTCCCCTCCGACTCGACTATCTTGACGGATTTTATGGCGCCTTTCCGTCGGGGGGAGGGAACAATTTCAATCCGCTCAATCATGGCCGCAAAGGCCTTATCGCGTGGCGTGAGAACAAGTTTCCCCTCCCCCCCCCTCCTGATTTCCGCCCGGAAGTGGTCGCTTTCCCTGAAGCGTCCCTGACTCCAGAGCCCGATCTCCCGGACAACAATCTGCATCGACGAGACGGCCCCCGCCGCTTCCTCGACGAGACCGCGGCTCCCCACGGTGAAACGCCTGACGTCACCCCGGTGCATGAGCAGGACGCTTTTCACGGGGTCCCTGTATTCCCAGCGGATTGAATCGGGTTTCTGAAAATAAAACCGTCCCTGTGAAACGAGGGGTTTCGCCAAAATCTTCAGATGCTTGTATTGGCTGAATTCGGCGCGGATGGAAACAATATCCGCCGCATCCCGTTCAATTTCCTCCCACGTTTCACCCCAGCCGACGAGACAGAAACAGACCAGAATCACGACGCCTGCCAGCCCAAGATGCGGGATGCTTTTTTTGACCATCATAACGGACTCACCCTGCCACAAATGCGTTGTTCACCCTGTCGCCGCCCCGGTTCAGCACATGCCCCCGTTGACGACAATGACCTGTCCGGTGATATAGGAGGCGTCGTCGGAGCACAGGAAGCGGACCACTCTGGCCACTTCTTCCGCCTTTCCCAACCTGGCCATGGGGATGATATCCTTGATCCGCTCCACAGGCGCCCCCTGGATCATTTCGGTGTCGATGAGCCCCGGTGCCACGACATTCACCCTGACGCCCAGGCGGGCCACCTCCGCCGAAAGAGCGCGACTTGCGGCAATCAGCCCGGATTTGGCCGCGGCGTAGTTGACCTGCCCCCGGTTACCCATCATGGCGGAAACGGATGAAATCGACACCACCGACCCCCGGTGATTTTTGACCATCCTCTGAATGACCGGTTTCGTAACATTGAAAAAACCTTTCAAAGTGGTCTGAATCACCGCATCCCAGTTCTCCTCCGGCATCATCATGAAAAGGCCGTCGGCGGCAATGCCCGCATTATTGACGAGAATCCGTATATCCTGATGGCGGTTGATGATATCAGCCGTTTTAATCGCCGATTCCGCCGGATCGGATACATCGAAACGGACGGCCTCCCCCCGGCCGCCTTGTTCCCGGATGAGGGCCAGGGTTTCTTCCGCCGCGGCGTCGTTTTCTTTGTAGGTGATGATCACCTGGTATCCCGCCCGGGACAGCTCCAGGGCGGTGGCCCGGCCTATGCCGCGGCTGCCCCCCGTTATCAGGGCGGCCTGGTCTTTGCTCATGGTTATACTCCTTCTTTGAAAACACCTTCCTGGTCTGGTTGTGGATCCTCTTCGAAGCGGATGACCTGGATTTCCACGCGGCCGACCAGATCCTTCTCCGCCTGAACCGTTCCTTCCAAAACCGTGTAACCATCCGCGCTGTACAACGGTTTAACCGTGGTCGTGAGGATGGTCTGAAGGGGAACCCGTTCCATAAAAAAATCGGCGTTTTTAACGCCGGCCAGCAGGCCGCCGCC
>JAAYKM010000012.1 GCA_012522415.1 Deltaproteobacteria bacterium
AATACATCAGCGTGACCATTCATAAACATGTGAGCTCCAGCGAGGAAGTTGCCCGGATTTATGAATTGGCAGGAAAGGTGAGGGGGGTGGTTTGTCTCTAAACATAATTCTGGATAAATGTTGTCCATGCCCTGCCCCGTCTCCACAGGCCTATTGGAGCTCGTGTCGCTGATCTCTGCCAGCAAAATCAGACGGCCAATCAATCTGTAATTCTCTCAAGACAAAGCCATGGCCATGAAATATTTTTTGATGTTCTGGTTTACCGAATATCCGACTTTAGCGTTTCTTCTTCCACGTCATGCGCCCAGTCCGCAGTGAAACGGTTGGTTATACGCGGGGGGCTGTCATGATTTCCTCATGACTGTTCTCCTTAGCCTGTTGTTTTGCATGATCCGTCGCCAAAAGCATGTACATCGCCGGCACGACGAACAGGGTGAAAAGCGTGCCGATAGCAATGCCTGTGGCGATAACCAGGCCAAGGTTGTAACGGCTGGCAGCACCCGCGCCTGATGCCGTGATCAGGGGAACAACACCTAAAACCATGGCTGCGGTAGTCATAAGAATCGGCCGCAGGCGGATGGAAGCAGCATTCTCTATGGCCTCACGCTTGGAATGTCCCCGCCGTTGCAGATTGTTCGCAAATTCCACGATCAGGATTCCGTGCTTGCTGATCAGGCCGACCAAGGTAACGAGTCCCACCTGGGTGTAGATGTTAATGCTGGCGCCGCCGATTCCGAGGCTGATGAAGATCAGGGCGCCACAAATGGAAAGCGGAACGGAGACCAGGATGATGACGGGGTCACGGAAGCTTTCAAACTGGGCGGCCAGGGCAAGGAAGATGATGATCATGGCAAAGAAAAAAGTGACCATGAGGGCCGCCGATTCCTGGACAAATTGCCGTGACTGGCCGGCGTAGTCGATCGTATAGCCTTGGGGCAGGATACGTTCCGCCAGATTTTCCAAATAGCCCAGAGCCTGCCCCTGGGTTATGCCCGGACGGGGTACGCCGGAAAACATCGCTGCATTCTGTTGCTGAAAACGCTGAAGGGATTGCGGCACCGTCTTGGTCTCGATGTGAGCGACCGTGGAAACCGGCACGGGATTTCCACCGGCTGTACGAATGTAATAGTTGTTCAGTTGGTCCGTGTTCAACCGGTACCTTTGCTGGACTTGCGGGATAACCTTGTAGGACCGACCGGCAAGACTGAAAAAGTTGACATACCCTCCCCGGAGCATGGCCGACAGGGCGCCGCCGATATCATCCATCGTCAGGCCGAGTTGAGACGCCATGTCGCGGTCAATGACCAGCCTGGATTCCGGCAGGTTGTATTTGAGGTCTGAGTCGATGAACATGAACATGCCGCTTTCCTGAGCTTCCCTCAGAAATATTTCAGAGATCTCATTAAGACGCTCAAAAGGGTCGGTGGTGAGGATGGCAAGTTCGACCGGTAAGCCGTGGGCTCCCGGCAGGGAAGGCGGCTGGAAGGCTACGGTATTGAATCCGCTGACACCGGCGACTTCCTGCTGGACGACCGGTTGAAGATCACTTGCGGTTTTTTTCCGTTGGTCCCAGGGGTTCAACACCATGCCGGAGATGATGGCACCGGGGACATCGAGCTGGAATACCCCCCATGTCTCGGAATGCCTGGCGAAGGTTTGATAGATATCCTGAAAGTAGAGATGCCTCTGCTGCAGGGTCGAATTAGGTGCCGCCGTCGATGAGGTGATGATGATGCCCAGATCCTCCTGTGGGGCCAATTCCGATTTGGCTCCCGAATAGAGGAAATAGATACTGACCATGACGATGCAGGAAAAAATCACCGTGACCGGAACATAATTGAGTGTGCCATGCAAAAGGCGCTCGTAAAGGCCGCTCAATAGTCCGAATTTATGATTCAGCCAATTCACCAGGTGTGCCTGCCAGCCCTTTTGAGAGGCATCGGGGGCTTTAAGAAGGCGGGAACACAGCATCGGAGAGAGGGTCAGGGCGACAATGGCGGAAATGCTGACTGTCCCGACCAGGGTAAAGGCAAACTCCGTAAACAAAGCGCCCGTGAGACCACCCATGAATCCGATGGGGATGAAAACCGCGACCAGGACGATCCCCATGACCACGATGGGTTTTGCGAGCTCCCGTGCTGCGATGATGGCCGCTTCCAGGGGAGGCTTCCCCTCATCCAGGTGTCGGTCTACGTTCTCCACGATGATGATGGCGTCATCTACCACCAGCCCAATCGCCAGCACCAGGGCCAGTAGGGTCAGCAGGTTGACGGTAAAACCAAAAACAAGCATGAAAGTAAACGCCCCGATCAAAGACAGGGGGATGGCGACGACAGGGATAAAAACGGACCTGAACGAACCGAGAAACAGAAAAACGACCAGGGTCACGATCAAAAGCGCTTCGGCTAGGGACTTGACGACTTCGTTGATCGAGCTGTTGACAAACAGACTGGCGTCATAGCCGACAGTTTGTGTCAAGCCCTCCGGCAGTTGCTCCTCAATCTGCCGGAGTACGACGTACACATCCTGGATGACATCGAGAAGGTTGGCTGTGGGGGCGATCTTGATTCCGATGTAGACAGCCTTCTTGCCATCCAGATAGACTTGGGAGTCGTAATCCTCAGCCCCGAGCGAGACGGTCCCGACATCCTTGAGCCGTATTATCGCCCCGTTATCCTGCTTGACGATCAAATCACGAAATTCCTCAAGGGAAACGAGGTTTGTCGACGCGGTCAGGTTGACTTGAACCATCTGTCCCTTGGTCCGCCCGATAGCGGACAGATAATCGTTTTTAGCCAGGGCGTTCCAGACATCGGCGGCGGTTAGATTGTAGGCGGCGAGTTTTTCCGGATTCAGCCACGCACGGAGGGCAAACAGTTTTTCTCCGAAGATTTCCGCTCTCTGGACACCCGGGACCGCCTGTAGCTGCGGTTGTACCACACGCAACAGGTAGTCCGTAATGTTGTTCGCCGGCAGGGTGTCACTTTCGTATCCAAGGTACATGGATGCAATGGTTTCGCCGACCTCCACATCGATGACGGGTTGCTCGGCATCTGGTGGAAGCTTGTTGATGACGGCGTTGACTTTGGTGTTGATTTCCGTCAGGGCTTTGCCGGAATCGTAATTGAGAACCAGGTTGGCGGTGATCATGCTGAAACCCAGCGTGCTGGACGAGGTCATGTAGTCGATACCTTCGGCCTGGGCGATGGAATTTTCCAGGGGCGTGGTGATAAATCCAGCGACTGTGTCGGCATCGGCTCCCGTATAAGTGGTGCTGACCGTGACGACGGCATTCTCTGTCTGCGGATATTGCCGAATAGATAAAAGATCCAAGGAACGTATACCCAAAGCGAGAATCAGAAGGCTGACGACACTGGCCAGCACTGGCCTGCGGATGAAAATATCGGTAAAATTCATGGATATACCCCGTTTAGTTGTCTACAGGAGTGGGTGCCGGATCGTTCGTTGGATGAATCTTGTTGTTGATCAGGATCGGCGTGCCGTTACGCAGTTTGATCTGTCCTGATGTCACGACCAGGTCTCCTTCTTCAATTCCTTCAAGAATGGAAATCTGGTCGCCCCGGGTTTCTCCGGTCTTGACGAATCGTTGCATGGCCACCAGATTGGGTTCCCCCTCGGGATCCTTGCCTTTTTCTACAGCCAGATAAACGACGCTCCCGTAGGGATTGTAGACAACGGCAGTCTGGGGCATGGTGATGAAACGTTCGGATTTGCCCGTTTCAATTAGGGTGGTGGTGAACATGCCCGGCAGGAGCTGCTGTTTTGGGTTTCGGACAGTTGCCCGGATGGCTGCATTACGGGTACTCGTGTCGACCTTGGGATCTATGGCTGAGATGATGCCTTTAAAAACATGTTCTGGATAGGCATCCGTCCGGACCTCCACTTGCTGTCCGACGGTGATCCGGTTGATGTCCTTCTGCGGGAGAAAAAAATCTACATATATGGGGTCGAGGGTCTGGAGGGTGACGATCTTCATCCCCGGATTCAGATACTGTCCCAGGTCGGCCATGCGGATACCCAGACGCCCGTCGAAAGGAGCCCGAATAGCTTTCTTGTCTACCAGAGCCTGCTGTTCCGAAACCTGCGCTTCCGCCCGTTGCAGGTCCGCCAGATCTGCATCCAAGGCGGCCTGGCTGACGATCTGTTCTTTAAATTGTTCCTGGTCCCTCAGGTAATTTTTCCTGGCCAACTCCAGGGTGGCTTTGAACGATTTCAGTTTAGCGATATCAGATTGGGCATCCATTTCCAAAAGAAGTGCTCCTGCCTGGACCATCTCGCCGGATTGAAAGTAAATCCGGGAGACGATACCGCTGACCTCGGGTGCCAGGTCCGCCCCGCGGAGCGCCTTCAAGGTCCCGACCGCTTGCAGGCGTGGTTGCCATGCTTGGGTCGTGGCTTTCATTGCCGATACGGTTTGAGGTGGAGGCCCCTGAGTGGCCATGGCCTTTTGCATCATGTACCCCGTGAATGCCTTGTAACCGAAAATTCCTCCGAATGTTACAGCAACCAGAATCAGCATAATGATCATTCGCTTGGTCATGATCGATCTCCTTTATAAGGATGGCGGCATTTGCGCCGTTGAATCTTATTCTTTTTCTGAATCCGTATGGTTTAGTACTTCTGGACGGTTCCACCAGCCCCCGCCCAGCGCTTGAAACAGGGCGGCCGTATCCGCGTATCGTACGGCCCGTGCCTCGATCAAGGCTGCCTGAGCACGGTAGTAGTTCCGCTCAGCGACAAGCAGGTAGAGGTAATCAACCGCCCCAAGGCGAAATTGTGTCTCCGCAAGTGTCAGGGTGGCTCTTGCCGCCGTTTCGGCTTCCGCCTGCGCTTTCAGCGTTCGGGCGTCCGTTTCCAGGGAGCGTAGCACGTCCGCCACATCCTGAAATCCCTTGAGGACGGTTTGGCGGTACTGCGCCGCCGCTTCTTCGAAAGCGGCAATGGCGGCACGACGCTTGGCCGTCAATTCACCTCCATGGAACAACGGCTGCAGGAGTCCCGCGCCGATATTCCAGACAATGCTTGGGCTGCTGAACAGGTTATGAGTATGAAGGGCCTCTGTGCCATAGCTGCCTGACAATGTTATTCGAGGATAGAGATTCGCCGTGGCCACGCCAACCTCGGCACAGGCCTGGTGCAAAATGGATTCGGCGGCGCGGATATCGGGACGTTGACGGGCAAGAGCCGATGGCAGGCTGACGGGAAGATCCTCCGGCAAGTTCAGTTTGTCGAGGGAAAAATCCGCAACATAACCTTCACCCGGCAGTTGCCCCACAAGCACCGCAAGGGCGTGACGCGTGAGGGCCAATTCCTTTTCCAGTGGCGGCAGGGCTGCCCGCGTAACCGCCACCTCCGCCTGCTGGGCTAGGACGGATATTCTGGCGGCACCGCCTAGCTCGAACTGCCGGTTTATGAGCGCAAATTGTGTTTCCTGGGCTTTGAGAATTGCCTTTGTTGTCACAATCTGGTCCCGGAGGGCTGCTTCACGAATTGCCGTGGTGACGATGTTCGCGGTGAGGGTCAGGTAAACGGCTTCGTACTGGTACCGCTGATAATCGACCAATGCCCGCAGAGCCTCGAGGCGGCGCCGTGACCCTCCAAAAATATCCAGAGTATAGGAAACATGTACGGAGGCGTTGTAAAGATTGAAGGTGTTGCTGGTACCGCCGTTTGTGTAGGCAGAGGTTCGCTGCCGTCCGCCATAAAGACCCGTATCAAATGCGGGAAACAAAAGGCCACCCTGCGCGGCTCGAAGATTTTCTTCTGCCTTGCGGAGAGCCGCCTGGGCCGCCGCGAGAGTTGGGCTTTTCGCTAAAGCCTGTTTAATCAGCCTGTCCAGTTCCGGTGAGCGGAAAAGCGTCCACCATTGGTCGGAAACGTCTTCGGTGAAAGCGAAACGCTGAGCCTGACCGCTCTGTGTGTCTATGGCCACCGTTTCAGGGGATAGTGGCGATGGCGTGTAGTGTTCGGGGGATGCGAGTTCCGGTGTACGAAAATCAGGACCAACGGCGCATCCCGCCGTCAGCATAACGATCATCGTGGCAAGCAAGATTCTCTTGA
Source organism: Deltaproteobacteria bacterium (assembly GCA_012522415.1). Lineage (NCBI taxonomy): Bacteria > Pseudomonadati > Myxococcota > Myxococcia > Deltaproteobacteria bacterium. The sequence continues at coordinate 6,082 of JAAYKM010000012.1, forward strand.
GCAAAAAACCGTCCATAATTTTTCCTGTGTGCATCCTCATTTACGTTAAGTGAACCGATGGCTTCGGATCAACCAGGATCATGCGCACCGCATCCCGGATTTCCAAATGTTTTACATGCATCTCGGTTCTGTTGGCCAGAAAATGATCGACCATCGCCCCGTGACAACTGCTGGCAAAAAGGAGTTTGGCCGCGGATATTGCGTTGATGCCTGCTGAAATACGTTTTATGCTTTGCTCCGCCATCAGATAAGCGGCGAGAATGTTGATGCTGCGGTCAGGTCCTATTTGACGTTCACGGACGATTTCCCGAATCCGATTTCGCAATTTATAATCGGAAAATACCGCGCAAATAATTGGGATTGCACGATAATGTGCCTCGTAAGCTATTTCCAGAACCCGTGTGAGATTCTCCTCCACCGTATTTTGTCCGACCAGAGAGGGGAGGCTGTCCAAGGTTTCGTGCAAATTTCGCAACCGGTGGAAAACGACTTCGTGGATCAACTCCGCCTTGTCCCGGAAATAATGGTAGAGGAGCCCTTCGGATACACCGGCCTGCTTGGCGATAACCCGGGTCGTGGAACGGACCAGGCCATTCTCCTGTAACAGAAAATCGGCTGCGGCAATGAGCTTGTGTTGGGTTTCGTTCATCAGTTTGTGCTTTACAACAGAGTATCACGTTCAGCAAAATAAGGGATGACCAAGCCCGAGGACACATTTTGAACAATTGATCAACTCTGTTAAACAAATGGTCATAAATTGTCAAGCGCATTATTTTCAGGCAAAGGAAATTGTTTTGTCAGTATGACCGCATGCAGGTCACAAATTTGCGCACCATTTGACTTTTTTCGGAAAAACCACCATGCGACGCCCTGGCGATGGAAATGGTCCAAAAGGAGGAATGGCCATTGAACCGATCTTCGGCCACCTCGAACAGGACCATCGTCTCCGGTGCCATTACCTCAAGGAAACCGAAGACGACCAGATCAACGCTCTGTTGGCCGGTTGCGGTTTCAATCTGAGGAAGCTTCCCCAGAGCTTTCTTTTGAGTCCTTTTCAAAGAGCGCTTTGGCGGTCACTTCTGGGCCATCAAGAACCTCTTGCTAACCCCCTTAAACGCCTGCTCCGTCGAAAATCGCGTTTTTCAGGGATAACCAATTATCCCGGACGGCAGGGGAAAAATGTCTATCCTGATTCCTGCGATGGCCGTCAATTACGGTCGTATGTCGTGATGGCAAGAGCATGTTCAGAACGCCTATACGCCTGTAATCACATAACGATGGTTTGGTGACTGTAAAAATTGCGTCTAAGGCAAAGACGTATAAACTGCCGATCAATAGATGCAGTGCGCCTATCGACTGCTCTACTCAAGAGGCACGGGGGGTGAAATATCGGGTCTGCGCTAAACACTCTCTAAGCGAAGCACTCGGTGACGGTTCATAAGGTCTTGCAGGTTTTTTGGCCCCGGTCAAGTTGCCGAAATGAAAGTATCGACGGCGTCCATATACCTTTTCAATCCCCCTATCAGTAGATCGTTATGACCGGCCCGGGGAATGAAACACACCCTTTTGAGCGGGGCGCCGGAAAGTTCGTAGAGACTCCGGCCTTCCCCGACAGGGATTATTTCGTCTTCTTCGCCATGAATAATGAGGGTGGGGATTTTTATTGCCCCTATCTTGATGTCGTTGCCAAATCCTACCGGTTCCAGATCATCCTCAAGGAGGTGCGTCATACCGATTCGTCGCAGTTGGTTGCGGGCCGAGGCGAAGCCGCTCTCCACGATCAATCCCGCCAACTGTTTTGAATGGCGATAAGCTATCTCGATAGCCGGAGCACTGCCCAGAGAGCGCCCCATCACGTAATGCCTTCCGGTAAATCGCCGTTCGGAAAGAAAGCCCGAAAATCCCCGGAAAAGCGGATGGGCGTCCCGTATCATGGCGCCGGGGGTTGGGTCCCCGCTGCTCATGCCGTATCCCCGGTAGTCTGTTACAAACAGGTTCAGGCCGAGTTCCCGGTACATTGGGGCTACGAAATCATAATCGGAGGCTATTTCTCCATTGCCGTGGAAATAAATAATGTTCGGCGCCTCTTCCCCAAAAGGGTAGAATCGGCAACCGATCTCCACCCCCGGTTCTACCTCAATAAAATGATTGAAGGTCCTTGGGTTTGTTGAGTCCGCGATAAACTCACGGCGAGGGAATAACAGCCTTCGGGTGATTTCCGGGTGGTCATAAAGCCGCAATCCCTTTTCAAAATCGGTCATAATCTTGTTACCATGAAACGTGATGGATTTCGCTTCCGCCTACCTTGCATATCACACTTCATCCCTTCCATTCAACAGGGACTCCGGCGACAAAAAAGTGCCAAAAAGTGTTGACAAATAGTTCCGGACACGAATATGAAATGTAGCGGTGGTAAACACGGATGGTGAAGCTTGGAGTAAAATCCCTTCTAAATCCGTGTTATTGTTAATAATTAGGAGGAGAGGGCATGTTGGAGCTTGAAAAGGCACGTATGGTGGGAAGGGGGAAGCATCGAGCCTGTTATGCGCATCCGCATGACGGGAATCTTTGCGTCAAGGTGCTTCTTCCGCAGAAATCCAAGACACCCTTGATCGAGGCGGCCCGCGAGGTTGCTTACTATGACCTGCTTGAAAAAAGGGGCGTCCCCTGGACCATGCTGCCGAAGTATCACGGGGAAATACCAACCAGTCGCGGTCGGGGGTTTGTTTTTGACATGATTCGGGATCACGACGGTGGCGTATCCCGCACCCTTGGTCATTATCTGGCTTCGTCCGAGGATACGGACAGATATGCCGAACCACTGGGAAAGGCCTTCGATCGCCTAAAGGACTATTTGCTAGAATGGCGGATTGTTACGATGACGCTCAAGGCCAAAAACATTCTTTGCCAGAAAATCCGTGAAGATGAGGTGAAGCTGGTCGTTGTGGACAACATCGGCACCTCCGATTTTATTCCGGTCAGCAAGTACATCGATTTCCTGGCGGAAAGAAAAATACGGCGAAAGTGGCGGCAGTTTGAAAGGGATTTACGAAAAACGTACCCTAAAAATGCCCTCGTGCAGCGGAAATTCAAGCCCTGACAGGTCTGTGGGGTGTCATTATCCACTCCGAATCACCCCGTACGCCCTGCTGGACAATCTGATGTTGATCGGCTAGGATGTTCCGGAATCCCGGATGAAGCAGCGGGGATCTTCGGCGAGATAATCTCCGCTGTAGGCCAGGGCTCTGCCTCGGCACCCTCCACAAATTGTACGGTACCGACAGTCACCGCAAAGCCCCTTCAGCATATTTTCTCGATTTCTCAGGTTGCGAAACACGCTGGAGGTTTCGTAGATGGACTTAAAAGACTCCATCCTCACGTTGCCGCCGCTGATTTCAACAAACGGGCAGGGCCAGACATCGCCGTTGGCCTTCACGTAGGCAAACCCGCGGCCTGCGGCACAACCATGGAAGACCTGCTCCGCCACCCGCCTCCATAGTCCGTTGGTACACTGCTTTTTTTCCAGAAGATATGGCCAGTACTGGGGACCCGCGACCGGTTCAACGATGGCCCCGCAGTTTTTCTGCTTCCGGGAAATCAATTCGCTCAATTGCCTGTTCGCGGATTTTTTCAGGGTGGCCTTCTCGATTCTTTCGCCCCGACCGACGGCAACCAACTGGTACATCAGCATGATTCCTCCGTCGATTCGGTCCACGAACTCAATGAGATCCCCCAAGTCTGGCATGTTGTATTCCATCGCCGTGGTGTTGATCTGTACGAGGATTCCCGCTTTTCTTGTGGCTTCGATTGCCCGCTGAACCAAGTTGAAGGCATCGGGTGAGTTCCGGATAAAATTATGGCGTTCAGGATTTGGCGAATCGAGGCTGATGGCGTTACACACCACACCGTGCTCTTTCAGTTTAACCGCCATTTCCTCATCGATAAGTGTACCGTTGGTGGCGATAATGTTGGCGAAGCCGACATTTTGTGAGTGGCGGAGGAGTTCGAAAATATCGGGGCGCACGAGAGGTTCCCCCCCCGTATAGACGAGGGAGCGGAAACCACTCACCTCGGCGATCTGATCGATGAGCTTTTTCCCCTCATCGGTGGTCAGTTCATCCGGACCGGGTTTGCCGCTTGTCGCATGGCAGTGGATGCAGGTCAGGTTACAGGCGGAGGTGACTTCCCATACGGGATGACCGGGATAGCCGATGCAACCCATTCCGGTGGCGCCATTGGAAACCGGGATGGAAGAGAAGGCATGACGGCAAAGCCACAGGGGAAATTTCTTCCAGCCGTTCAAGTAGGTCATGAGAAGAACGCTTCCCAATTGTCGTAACAGCAGCGACGGGGGATTAAAAAAAGATTTTACCGACATGCGATGATTAAGGAGGCCCATATACTTTGTACTCTCTCTATTTTATTATCATTTCAATGTTCAGGTCCAGGCGTAGATGAAGGCGGCGGTCGTGCCCAGATTTACGACGATATTCATTCCACAGAGAATTTCCAGGGTTTCAGGCTTTCTGTGCCAGCCCTTGCGAAGCAAAAGGATGATCAGCAGGGAAAAGAAAAAGACCGGCAGATAAACATGGAGCATTTTTGGGGGAACGCCGGCATGGATCGAGATAAAGGTCATGATCCATGCGGTGACGGAGACAGCGAGAAAGAGGACCAGGCCCTTTCCCTGCCCCAGCCGAACGAGGAGATTCTTTTTCCCGACGGCATGGTCGGCTGCATAATCGTGAAATTCATTCAGAAGAATAACGTTAAAAATTGTTAGCGCAATCGGTATGCTGATCCAATGAATCAGCGGATGGATAAATCCGGTTTGCAGATAGAAGGCTGTGGCGATGGGAAGCCATCCGAAACAGAAGGCGATAAAAAACTCACCGTAACCTCGTTCGACGAGCCGCACCGGTTTCGTGGAATAGAAGAAACCCGAAAGCCCCCCCAGGCAGCCGAGCAGCAGGGTGTACGGACCGGTGCCGCATCCGAACTGAAGAACCAGCCCCAGGGCCGCTGCCAAAAAAATGGATACGATGCTGGTTAATAAGGGTATCCGTCGGGGCAGTATCCCAGTCTGCATAATTCCGGATCCCCCGGCGAAACGACTTTTGAACTTTGCTTTCGAAAGCGCGTCTTCTCTGTGGTCGAAGTATTCTCCGGATTGGTAGGTCGACAGCAGGATAAAAAATACCGCCAGCACCCCAATAAAAAACACCGAATTCTTGAAGATGTCCTCTGTTTTCCAGGCCAGGTATGTCCCCAGGCAAAAGGGCAAAATGCCGACCGTATGAAAGGGAGGTCGGGAAAGGCTGATCCAGGCCAGGGTCTTTCCTGCGATTCGCCGGTGAAGGGTTGATCTTGTAAGATACGATGCTTTATCCATTTTCCGTAATAGACCCTGCCGCACTGTTGTCCTCTGCAAGAAAAGGGCAAGTCTTTTTATTTTAGGGAATGCATTGCGTTTCACGCCCTAGCACAAAGGCTGTCGGGTGTCAATTTTATGAAATACTTTTTTCTTGATGAACGCTTAAATTTGCTTGATTGTTGAATCCCTTTGTGGTAGCGGTACTGCAACACATGCCGTCTTCAGGCATGTTCCTGTCGTCGGTTCACTGTGATCATCTTGTGCATTTGCAGGTGGTGCCGGTTCAGTTTCAGGGTTGGATGTTGCAGATTTTGTCGTTATGCATCAGGTATGGCCAGAGGCAATTAGCTGGAGAGGGCGTCGTTTCAGGGGTATTGCTGGACATCATTAAAACCATCGAAAGGGGGAAGTGAAGGGATGACAAAGGCAGATCTGGTTTCGGTTATGGCGGAGGAGACGGGGATCACCAAGGCCGCGGCGGCAGATGCACTGGAAGTGTTTATGGAGACCGTAGCTCAGGAGCTGAAGAAGAACGGCAAATTCGGCTTGGTCGGATTCGGTTCATTCAGCGTGGTCAAGAGGAAGGCGAGGACAGGTATCAATCCTCAGACAAAAAAGCCGATCAAGATTCCGGCGAAAAAGGTCGTAAAATTCAGGCCCGGTAAGCAATTATCCGATAGAGTAAAATAACAAAAACGGGATGAGAAAAGGCCTCCGGAAGTTGACATCCGGGGGCTTTTTTTATGGAAATAAAGGGGACAGGGTAACGGTGATCAGGGCTGCCACGCATAAACCGCGTCAATAAGCGCGATCAGAACAGGTAATGGATGTGGCATCGTTGTGGCGGAACTGGGCGAAAGGGGTTGCTGGTTGGAAAGTTCCGGTTTTGAGGGAATGATTCCGATCGAGTCACGGAAAGTGGTGGACACCACCGGTGCGGAAGATGCGTTCGCCTCGGATTGCATTGCTTCGAGGCCGAGAAGTGCGGATGGATGCCCCGCAAGGCAGGCTTGCGGGGCATCGCGCCGCGGCCAAGATGGTTACGTCTTTAGGTGTGGCAGCAGGGTGGTTTCTGTGAGTCACGGGTGAGCTGCCAAATCAAATTCCCTCAATTTTGCCGGATGGATAGAGATTCCCCGGAGATCAGCCTCGTACGGGTCGTCCCTGATTGACATCATCAGGCGATTTTGTTATAGCTGCGCAAATTTCGTATGGATGTTTGTCTTCGCGGTTTGTTGCCGGGAGGTCCATATGCACAAGGAGCGTTTTTCAGGTGAGAAAAAGAATACTGAGCGGGATGAGGCCCACGGGGAAACTGCATCTGGGCAATTTGCAGGGTGCTCTGAAAAACTGGGTGGCACTTCAAAACGACGGTCACCACGACTGCTTTTATTTCATTGCAGACTGGCATGCCCTGACCAGTGATTACGGCAGTCCGGACCAGATTCGCGAGAACTCCCTGGACATGGTGATCAACTGGCTGAGCGTCGGCCTTGATCCGGAAAAAAGCACCCTGTTCGTTCAGTCGGCGATTAAGGAACACTCGGAATTGTATCTTTTGCTGGGAATGATGACCCCCCTGTCCTGGCTCCAACGCAATCCCACCTACAAGGAAATGAAAGAGGAACTGGCGGATAAGGACTTGGCCACTTACGGTTTTCTCGGCTACCCGGTTTTGCAGGCAGCGGATATCATCATCTATAAGGGGCAGGGGGTGCCGGTCGGTGTCGACCAGTTGCCCCATGTGGAGTTGACCCGGGAGATCGCCCGGCGGTTCAATTTTCTCTACGGAGAAGTCTTTCCGGTGCCGGATCCTTTGCTGACGGAAGTACCGAAACTTCTCGGTATCGACGGGCGCAAAATGAGCAAGTCCTACGGAAATTCAATTTACATCAGTGATGAAGGAGACGATTTGAGAAACAAGGTGTCGGCCATGTTTACGGATCCTCAGCGAATGCGTCGAAAGGATCCGGGCAATCCCGACGTCTGTAATGTGTACAGTTTCCATCGGATTTATTCGGAATACACGGAGGTGCAACAGATCGATCAAGACTGTCGTACAGCCGGGATCGGTTGTACGGACTGTAAGAAAAAACTGTATGAACGAATCCGTCTGGCCCTGCTGCCGATCCATGAACGACGGAATCATTATACGCAGCACCTGGATGACGTGTGGGATATCGTTGAAAAAGGAAATCAAAAAGCGTCTGTCGTCGCAAAGGCGACCATGGTCGAGGTGAGAGAGGCCATGAAGATCTGAGGCCATCATGGCCATGGTATCTTGGAGAAATATACGAGCCCCTTTAGGATTGATGGTCAGGTGCCTATGGATTATGAAATCAAACTCGACCAGTTTCAGGGGCCTCTGGATCTGCTGTTGTTTCTCATCCGAAAAAACAGGATCGATATTTGCGATATTCCAATCGCCCTCATTACGGAGCAGTATTTACAATATCTGGGGATCATCCGTTCCCTGAACCTTGACGAGGCTGGGGAATATTTGGTTCTGGCGGCCACTCTCCTCCAAATCAAGTCGCGGATGCTCTTGCCCGTTCCGGAAGGGGAGAAGGAGGAAGACGAAGGAGATCCCCGGCAGGAGCTTGTAAACAAGCTTTTGGAGTATCAGGTATTTAAAGAGGCGGCCTCGGCTTTGGAAACCCGGCCCGTTTTGGAACGGGACGTGTTCGAGCGCGGTTTTCACGAGGAGGATGCGCAAGGGGATCCTTCGGACGATGGGATCCTGATAGAAGCAGGCATATTTGATCTCCTGGAGGCTTTCCGGGAGGTGATCGAGGGTTCAGGCAAATCCGAATCGATGGAAATTGATTTGGAAAAAATATCTCTGGCCGACCGGATCAACGAGATCATGGACGTCCTGACAAAATGTCGGAGCCTCACGTTTGTCGAGTTTCTGGATTCCTCCGCCAGCAAGAGGCACATCATTTACACGTTTCTGGCCATTCTGGAATTAATAAAACTTCGGATGATCAAGGCGTTTCAGAATGAAACGTCCGGTGTTATCCGGATCTTTCTGGCCGTCGATGAGTGATGATATGAGCGCGAACCCCTTTTTGTGCATCGTCGGTGGAGTGGGATGATGGAAGGATTAAAGGCCGTCATCGAGGCGCTGATTTTTGCCTCGGACGTGCACATCAATCTTGACAGGCTGGCCGATGTACTGGAAGATGTGGACAGGAAGGACATTCGGGATTGTCTTCGCCGGCTGGTTCAGGAATATCAAGACGAAAGCAGGGGTTTCTGCATCGTTGAGGTTGCGGGGGGATACCACTTCCGGACGAAGCATGAGTGGTCTCCCTGGATCAAGAAGCTGAAAAAAGGAAAACCTGCATCGCTGACACCTGTTATGATGGAAACCCTTGCCGTCATTGCATACAGGCAGCCGGTCCTGAAAGCGGAAATCGACAAGATAAGGGGTGTTGATGCGGGGGGAGCGATCAGGAGGCTCCTCGAAAAAAAAATGGTCCGGATCGTCGGGCGGAAGGATGTTCCCGGAAAGCCGATCATTTACGGGACCACCCGACGTTTCCTGGAAGTTTTCAGCCTGAAGGATCTCTCCGAATTACCGACCCTTCGGGAACTGAAGGAATTGCAGGAATAAGACATGCAAGAACGTCTACAGAAAATTGTTTCACGATACGCCCAGGTTTCCCGACGGAAAGCGGAAGCCATGATTGCCGAAGGGCGGATCAGTTTGAATGGCGAGATCGTTTCCCGGATGGGTGTGAAGGCGGATCCGTTGAATGACACCATACGTCTCGACGGAAAACGCATTATTTCCGAGGGGACCCCGGTTTATATCCTCCTCCACAAGCCTTCCGGTTACGTGACCACACTCCGTGATCCGGAGAACCGTCCCGTCGTGACGGACCTGGTGAAAGGGGAGGGGGAGAGGCTTTTCCCTGTGGGACGCCTCGACTATGACTCCGAGGGCCTTCTTCTGATGACAAACGACGGAATGTTTGCCCAAAAAATTCAGCATCCGCGTTACGGTGTTCCCAAGCGTTACCGTGTCCGGGTGGAAGGTCACTTGACCGTTGAAGAGATAGGGCGGCTAAGGAAAGGCGTCCGCTTTGAAGACGGGTTTTTTCAGCCTCGTGATCTGCGCATTGAGAAGCGTAACGAAAGGAGCCTGTGGGTTTCTCTCACGATTTTCGAGGGGAAAAACCGGATGATTCGGAAAGGGTTTACTTCGCTCCGGCATGATGTGCAGAGGCTTGTACGGGTTGCCATTGGCGATGTGCAATTGGGAAGTCTGAGACGGGGCATGTATCGCCACCTGACGAAAAAAGAAATTGACTCCCTTTTATCCTTTTCCGGCCGCAGTGAAAAAATCGCATAATGAATGAAAAGAAATGCACACTTATCTGTGAAATTCGGAGAAATTTGTCTTGACTTTCAAGGCGAAAATCAATATAAGCCACCCAAAAAATAGCGTTATTTTCAGATGTTATTTAAAAGTCGGTTCCGGATAATGAAACGCGCTGTACTGAGGAGGAAGCATGAACAAATCCAGTTTGATTGAGGCGTTGAGCAGAAAGGAAAATCTGCCGGAGAAAAAAGCGAGTATTATTGTGAATCTGATTTTCAAAGGATTTACGGATGAACTGAAAAAAGGAGGTCGCATCGAAATTCGGGGATTCGGCAGTTTTGTCGTCCGGAACTATGGAGCCTATACCGGAAGGAATCCAAAAACGGGGAAAAATATCCAAGTTACACCCAAGAAACTGCCTTTTTTCAAAGTCGGTAAGGAATTGAAGGAAAGAGTCGATAGGGGGTGATCATTGCCCTTTCTTCCTTCTCCATAACAGCCAAGAAAAGGAGAGCCGCAAAAGGGCCTCCTTTTCTTGGCCTTCTATATGCAATAACGGCAATATATCGGAAGATGACCCCGTCAATTTTGCGGCCCGTTATTGTCAGCCAATCATCCCTTCCTCCCGGAAACTAAAAAACCTGTTTTCACCGACAATCAAATGGTCATGTACCAGAATATCCAATGCTTTGGCTGCCTCACGAATCGTATGGGTTAAACGGATATCCGCATCGGAGGGCTTTACTTGGCCGGAAGGATGATTGTGAACAAGGATGATTGCGGAAGCCTTGCGTTTCAAGGCGCTTTCCAGGACTTTTCGGGGATACACGATAGCCTGGTTAACGATTCCCTCTTCGATGACATCCATGTCTATCATGCGATTCTGGGCGTTCAGATAGATTACGCAGAAGCGTTCATCTTTGAGGCCTCCAAGGGCGGCGTTACAGAACTGGATCAACTCGGTCGTGCAGGAAATCTGGGTTTTCTCCCGGACTTTTTCTTTTAAATAACGGGTTCCCAGTTCACGAACCAACCTGATCAGAACGGCCGTATGGGATCCGATGCCCGGAACTTCCATAAGTTCTTCCCCGGGAGCGTCCATAATACCCTTCAGGGACGAAAAACGTAGTAATAGCGCTTTTGCCAGGGGCTTTACATCCTTACGGGGAATGGAATAAGATAAGAGCAATTCCAGAATTTCATAATCCTGCAATGTGCCTGGAGCCGTGGAGAGGTATTTTCCCTTAAGTCGTTGCCGGTGCCCATGATAGTGGGGTGACGGGGTTTTCATGTTATCGATTCCCCCCCGGAATGCAATGACATGCATATTTTAGCGGAACGGATGACGGCAAAATGTCATCGCCATCCGTTCCAAAACAAAACGATGCCGCCGGCTCCTCAATCGAGGCAGGAATTGACAAAGTCCCAATTGATCAATTTATCGACAAACGCCGAAAGATAGTCCCCTCGCCGGTTCTGATAATCAAGATAGTAAGCGTGTTCCCAGACATCCACCGTCAAAAGCGGCCTTTGGCCATGGGCGATTGGCGTATCGGCATTGCCCGTTTTAACGATCTTGAGGATGCCCCCTTCCTCCACAAGCCAGGCCCAGCCACTCCCGAACTGGCTGAGGGCCGCATTTTTAAATTCTTCGGCAAATTTGTCAAAGCTTCCCCATGTTGCATCAATTTTAGTGGCGATGGCCCCCGTCGGCTTACCTCCTCCCGCTGGGTTCATGCATTTCCAGTAGAAGGTGTGGTTCCACACCTGGGCGCAGTTGTTGAAAATGCCAATCTTTTCAGCGTTTCCTGCGGTATTACGGATGATGTCCTCCAGGGAAGCCGTTGCCATATCCGTATCGGCGAGGAGCCTGTTTGCATTATCAACGTATGTTTTATGGTGTTTCCCATAATGATATTCGATTGTGTTCTGGCTGATATAAGGCGCCAAGGCATCTTTTCCATAGGGTAAATCGGGGAGACTGATCACCATAATTGCATCCTCCTTTTGTTTTTTCCCAGTTTAGCAACAACTTAATTAAAAGCAAGGTCTAGTTGAATCGATCCTGTGATTTAGCAGGAGTGATATACGCCAATGCAGGGGCCCGTTTTGAGAGACCCATAGAGAGGGTATTCAGGGAAACTATCTTTTTGACGGTCCATGTATGCGGATACCGGAGATCTTGATGATTTTCAATAAGATGAGTACGAGAGTTCCGGTCATGACAATCGATGCGCCTGACGGCATTTCCCAGATATAGGAGATTTCCAGGCCGGACAGACATATACCGATTCCAATCAGCACGGAAAAAATCATGATTTTCCTGAAATTCGTTGACATTTCGGAAGCGATTGCCACAGGGATGGTAAGCAGGGCAATAACGAGAATAATGCCCACGACTTGAATCAGTATGACAATGGACAGGGCGATGAGAAACATGAGGCCCATTTTCAGCCTTCGTACCGGCAATCCCTTCGCAAGGGCATATTCCTCATCCAGGGCGATCGCTATAAAACCCTTATAAAAAATTGTCACCGCGGTAACAACGATCAAACAGAGACCTGAAACGATTTTCAAATCCGAATCCGTTACGGTCAGGATGTTGCCGAACAAGAAGCTCATCAAATCGGGGACAAACCCCGGGGTCATGGAGATGAAAAGAATTCCTGCGGCGACCCCTGCGGCCCAGAGGATTCCGATCAGGAGATCGTTTTTGTCGATTTTCATTCCCTCGTTGTAACCAATGAATAATGCCGCCAGGATGACGACCAGAGAGGCACCGTAAATGGGATTGAAACCAAGCCAGTAGGCCAGACCGAGACCCGCAAATGCCGTATGACTCAACCCTCCCGTAATGGAGGCAAGGCGTTTTGTCACAACGAAAGGGCCAATCATGCCGCAGACGATGCTGGCCAGGAGGCTTGCCCAGAGTGCGTTTTGAATGAAATCATATTGTAAAATATCCATCGTGATCTGAGACTTTCAATGCAGACGTAATAAGGTGTGTGGAATGCCATGCCCCAAAAGTTCGACGGGGCATCCATAAACCTTCTCCAGTGTATATCGGTCCAATTCGTTCTGGCTGTGGTAATAAAGCTCTCCGTTTACGCACGCGATATGCTTATATACCGACGCAAGGGGAGTTGGATCGTGTGTTATAACGACGATAGCCATTTCCCGGTTAATATTTTCAAGAAATTCGATCAGGCTGGTCTGAGAAGTGAAGTCGATCGATGTTGTGGGCTCGTCAAGAAACAGCACCTTGGGTTCGGAGACCAGCGCGCGCGCTATGAGCGCTCGCTGAACCTGTCCCCCCGAAAGTGTGTTCATTTCCTTGCGGCGCAACGCCCCAAGGTCCATTCGTTTCAATATGGCTTCCGTTGCCGAACGATCCTCCTTACGGTAGAAACGCAGATAATTATACCCGTGACATCGACCCGTCAGTACAAAATCAAAAACGGAAATAGGGAAGTTCTTGTTGAAGTTGGAAAACTGGGGGACATAGCCCAGCCGGGTCGCGACTGACGGATCGAACTGGATGGATCCCTCCCAGGGTTTCAAAATGCCCAGAATCAGTTTTATGAGGGTTGTTTTACCTCCGCCATTGGGACCGATGATCAGGATAAAATCTTCAGGGAAGATATCGAGACTCACCTTGCGCAGGACCGGGAGCTCATCGTAACCAAAGGACACGTCATGTATGCGAATAACCGGCTTATCATTCATGGTTTGAGAGCTACTTTCAGGATTGCCGAGAAATCATCGAGATTTTTCAGCCAATCCCGTTCAAGAGGATTGACTTTCACCACCTTCGCACCTATTTCCCGGGCAATGGCCGATGCACCTTTTTCATCAAATCCTTTCTGGATAAATATCGTTTTAATTCCTTTTTTTCGGGCGAGAGAAATCATTGCCCTGATGCGGGAAATATTCAAAGGCCTCCCCTCTTCCTCAATGGCCAGTTGTCGAATCCCATACTCTCTTGCGAAATAGCCCCATGCGGAATGGTAAACCATGAAGACATATCCGTTTTTTTTCATCAGTTTTTGTTTAATACGCCGATCCAGGGCATCGATATCCGTGAGAAAACTTCGGAGGTTTTCACGATAATAAGGGGTATTTGCCGGATCCGCTGATGAGAGGGCTCGATATATATTGGAAGCTGCGGCTTTGACGACAGCCGGTGAAAGCCAGATGTGCGGATCTTCTTTTAGGGTTTTCACGCCTGTGGACATGTCAACAACAGATATGTGCTTCCCATGATCCTGGAGAAAACGCTGGAAACGTATTTCAACTTCCAGATTCGGGGAGCCGATTTTAAAATAAAGCTCGGACCTCGACAGGTTGAGCAACTGCAGGGGAGTGGGGTCGAACGTTTCGGGACTGGCCCCCGGAGGTACCATGACCCGTATATCGACACGGTCGCCACCGATCCGTTCCACAAAATAGGCTTGAGGCAAAATCGTTACGGATACGATGATGCGGTCATCCGCCATAGAAGATTTGGGAACGATCGGAATGATGATCAACATCAAAACCAGGATAAAGTTTTTTATCAATCTATTTTTCTCCGTTTGCCTTGCAAAGATGGCAAAGTCCGCTGATATTGATACATTCCACTTCCAAATCGGAATGGTCAACCAACTTTTCCCATGATCCGGGGTTGCCCGTAAGACAGATCATCACGCCGCAGTGTCTGCAATTAAAGTGAGGGTGCGGGCTTTCATCCGGTTCCATCCGCTCATAATAGTGGGTACCCTTCTTCGATACAAACTCCAGGATGATTCCGTTTCGGGTGTATGACGATAGAATACGATAGACCGTTGTCCGGTTGACCTTTTGTTCATCCCGCAGCCGCCGGAAAATATCGTCGGCTGTCAGGGGCGTCTCCGCCTGGTCCAGGATACCAAGTACGGCCAGACGCTGGGCTGTTTTCTGGAGCCCCGCCTTTCTCAGCGTGATTTCCATTGGGATTTTCTTTTCCTGATTGGACATGGAAAACCGTATACAGAATATGCAACTTGTTTGCAAATTGATTTGCACATGGCCGCGTAGGGAAAAAGAAACGGTCTGGATGAAGAGAAGAATGCAGGGGTTCGATAAGCTTTTTTATAACCCACGATCCTATCGGTTAATCATGGTATCGCTTCAGCAGTGTTTCAATGTCTTTCTGGGTTGTGCGCCGGGTAAAGAGATTCCGGGGTGTGCGTGTCGGTCTGGTTTCGTCACGGAACAGAACACCGATGGCGATTCTGTCCTCCCAGAATTCGGCGATTCGGATCGCCTCCAGGGGGTCTGTCGTAGGTTCGACCTGGTATACCCGGTCACCGTACCACTGGTAGGTGTTGATTTTATTGAACGTCACACAAGGCAGAAGAATATCGACGACGGCTGTCCCCCTGAAGCGGATCGCTTCCATGATCACTTCCTTTAAGTGGTCTTTTTCCCTGGCGAACCCCCGGGCGACAAACGGCGCACCCATGACAAGGGCCAGGCTCAGAGGATGAAGGGGAGCGTTAGGGTTTCCATCCGGGGTCAGAGGGTTTTTGACGCTCAGGTCGGTTGTGGGGGAACTCTGTCCCTTGGTCAGGCCGTAAACCTGGTTGTTGGTGATCAGGATCGTAATATCCAGGTTTTTCCGGATCGTATGGAGAAAATGGTTTCTGCCCTCTCCGGATATGCAGACATCACCGGAAACGGCGATCACCGACAGAACCGGCCGTGCCTGTTTGATGCCCACGGCGAGGGGCACGGATCTGCCGTGTAGCCCATTGAAAGAATTGGTTTATAGATCTATAGGCATCGTCGCTCCC
>JAAYKM010000013.1 GCA_012522415.1 Deltaproteobacteria bacterium
GAGGACGCCGTTCGGAACGCCGTCTCCCTTGGAGGAGACACAGACACCCTTGCCGCAATAACCGGATCCATCGCCGGACCCTTTTACGGTATCCCCGATGACATCCGAAATACTGCCCTGACCTACCTGGACGACTACCTCCGCGCCATGTACGAGGAATGGGAGACTTTCATCGGGAAGGGCACTGGCCCTTCAGGAAGTTGATAAAAGAGTTCTAGCCGAAATCAGGGTAAAATTTTGAAGTTACTGTGTTCTTTGGATTCTGTGAAAAATAGACTTCCCTTCCTTATCGATCAGGGAGACACGCACATGGGCCAAAAGATCAGAATATTTCTGGTTTTTTTCTGAAAACAGTTTGACAAACATATCCTGAGTAAATATATTAGAGTATATTATATTTAGGTAATTTTACACTGTAATTCCATAAATACATTCGACACTGATTTACAGATCCTCTTCCCAAAGTCAGACTAAAGGGACGAGGACCCGAAAAAATAATATTGAAAGGAAGCGCAGGAATGCCCAAGCTTGAACACATCGAAGCCATAGAAAAGAGGCTCTGGAGCGCGGCAGACACCCTGCGGGCGAACTCCAACTACGCCGGCAACGAATATTTCCTTCCCGTGATGGGCCTTGTTTTTCTGCGCCATGCCTACAGCCGGTTTCTTTCAGTCAAGGACGGCATCGAGGCGGGGCTCCCGAAAAGAGGTGGCAGATCCCGGCCTTTGACGAAAGAAGACTTCTCCCAGAAAAGCTCCATCTTCCTGCGCCCTCAGGCTCAGTTCGACACCCTCGTATCCCTCCCGGACAGCGCCGACAGGGCCAGGGCCATCATTGACGCCATGGAATCCATAGAGGCCGACTATGAGAGTCTTCGGGGCATCCTGCCCAAAAACGAATACCAGGAACTGGACAACGCCGTCCTCGGCCAGCTTCTTCGTACGCTCAACCCGGAAGAACTCAAGCGGGTCTCCGGCGATGTTTTCGGACGCATCTACGAATACTTCCTGACCCAGTTCGCCGACCAGAAAGCCCACGACGGCGGGGAATTCTTCACCCCCGTCTCGCTGGTCTCCCTGATCGCCAATGTTATTGAACCGGGCGGCGGCATTGTGCTGGACCCCGCCTGCGGTTCCGGAGGCATGTTCGTCCAGAGTGCGAGGGTGGTGGAGCGGCGTCACGAAAATCCCACCGAAAAACTTACCTTTTTCGGCCTGGAGAAGAACGCTACAACCATCCGTCTTGCCAAGATGAACCTCGCCGTTCATGGCCTCGAAGGGGACATGAAGAAAGCCATCACTTACTACGAGGACCCCCATGAACTGCTCCGCAAAGCAGATTTTGTCATGGCCAATCCCCCCTTCAACGTGGACGAGATCGACGCCGACAAGGTGAAAAACGATCCCCGCCTGCCCTTCGGGCTGCCCGGTGTCAACAGGAAGGGCAAGGTATCCAACGGCAACTATGTCTGGATCAGCTACTTCTACAGCTATCTGAACGAACGGGGCAGGGCGGGGTTCGTTATGTCCTCCCAGGCCTCCAGCGCCGGGCGGGATGAAGCCGCTGTCCGCCGGAAACTGGTGGAAACCGGTGATGTGGACATCATGATCGCCATCCGCTCGAATTTCTTCTACACCCGCACCGTGCCCTGCGAGCTCTGGTTCCTCAACCGTGGCAAGCCTGAAGCCCACCGGGACAAGGTTCTGATGATCGACGCCCGGAATGTCTACCGCAAGGTCACCCGGAAAATTTACGACTTTTCGCCGGAACAGGAGCAGAATCTCCTGGCCATCGTCCGGCTCTACCGGGGAGAGACCGAACGCTACCTCGACCTCGTTGCGGAGTACTGCCGCCGCATGCTGGCAGAAGGAGCATCCTGCTTCTCGGCTCCTGAGGAAAACGGCGGGACGGTACAGCCGCTGCCGGATTTCGCCGCATCCATCGAAGGGCTTCGCAGCGCGGCGGAACCCTTCATTAGCACACTGCCCGGCGACGCCCCCCACGTAGAAGCCCTTCGGGAACTGGACCCCGCCCTCCTCACATTCACCGGGGACGCGGCGGCATTCCGGAAAACTATCGCCGAAGACCAGGCGGCAGGGAAACACCAGACAACGGGCAACGGGGAACTGAAGAAAGCCGTGGACCGTCTTGCCTCTATGGCGGGAACCAGCCGTGATCTAGTCAAACAGACGGACCTGCTCTTCAAGCTCGCCTGCCGCCTGGTCGAAACCTGCGAAAACGGGTGCGGCGCCCGGGAAAGCGATGTTTGGGCGGCCCGCGCTGTCGCCCGTTCCCGCAGGGACGCCGACGAAGCCCGGTCTTTGGCCGTTGAGCAGCTCAAACAGGTACGCTACTTCTGGAAACAGGCCCGCTGGCTGACCGAACGCTTCCCCGACGCGAAACTCCGTGACGTGGAAGGTCTGGTCAAGCTGGCGGACCGGGCCGAAATCGAAGCCAACGACTGGAGCCTCACCCCTGGCCGCTACGTCGGCGTGGCCCCCGAGGAAGAGGACGAGAACTTCGATTTCGAAGAAGCCCTCAGGGAAATCCATGTCGAACTGGAAGACCTGAACGCCGAGGCCGTGAAACTGGCCGCCGCGATAAAGAAGAACTTCGAGGAGCTGGGAATATGACCGATGCCGGACTGCTTGCGGCCCCCGAAGGCAAGACCCTTGAATTCAAGCAGGACCTCTCTTCCCCCAGAAACCTTCTCCGGACGCTGGCAGCCTTTGCCAATACGGCGGGCGGCAGGGTGATCATAGGGGTGAAGGACAAAACCCGGGAAGTGCTGGGGATAGACCAGCCGCTGGACGAAGAGGAGCGGCTCTGCAGCCTGATTGCCGACTCCATCAGCCCCAGGCTGGTGCCCAGTGTGGAAATGATCACCGTGGACGGTAAAACCCTGCTTGTGATAGAGGTGTTCCTGAGCAATTCCCGCCCCCACTATCTCCGCTCCGAGGGGCCGGAAAACGGAGTGTACGTCCGCCTTGGCTCCACCAACCGCAAGGCCGACCGGGAACTCGTCGCCGAACTGCGCCGCTCGGCCGAAGGCGTCTCCTTTGACGAAACGCCCCTTCCCGGGCTGACCCTTGAAGCTCTTGACACGGAGGCACTCAAGAAGGCCTTTGAAGGCATCCGGCCCATAGACGAGCAGAACCTCCTGACCCTGAGGCTGGCTGTCAGGGAGCAGGGCAGGATCGTCCCCTCGCGGGGCGGCATGCTGCTTTTCGGCCGGAACCGCACGGAGCATTTCCCCGACTGCTGGGCGCAGTGCGGCCGCTTTTTGGGGCTGGACAAAGCCCGGATCTTCGACCATATCGAACTGGAAGAACCACTGCCGGAACTTGTGGATTCCATTCTGCTCTTTCTCAAAAAACACGCCATGCGGGGAGCCGATTTTTCGGACATCCGGCGCCGGGACGTGTGGAGTATCCCCCTGGAACCCCTGCGGGAAGCGGTAATCAATGCCCTCGTCCACGCAGACTGGTCCCAGAGGGGCGGCCCTGTGCGGGTTGCCTTTTTCGACGACCGCATCGAGATAGAAAATCCGGGCATACTGCCGCCGGGAATGACCGTGGAAGACATGCGCCGCGGCGTATCGAAAATACGCAACCCCGTCATCGCCCGGGTGTTCCGGGAACTGAGGCTGATAGAGCAGTGGGGGTCGGGCGTTCCCCGGATCTTTCGGGAGACTGCGGCCGCCGGTTTTCCCGAGCCGTACATTACGGAGCTTGGCTTGCGCCTCCGTTTTGTGTTTCCTCTGAAAGAAACCGTGCGGATACAGGACGGCACGAAACCTGAGCAGAAGGCACAAGTCGAAACAAAGTCACGGCTAGAGTCACGGCTAGAGTCACGGCTAGAGTCACGGCTAGAGTCACGGCTGGCAAGCAGAATCATTCTTTTGCTTCGGGACAATGCCGCAGGAAAGGCGGAACTGGCCCGTTTGCTCGGGCATGCAACCGTTTCGGGTGAACTGCATAAACAGATCAGACGGCTTCTCGGCCTTGACTGGATAGAAATGACCATCCCCGATAAACCGAAAAGCCGTATGCAGAAGTACCGTCTAACCGAAAAAGGTAAAGCGGCGCTGGAGGAAGAAAAATGAGGCTTGGAGAGGACAAGTTTAGGACCATTGGGATAGATTTCTCCTCTTGCCTATTTTTCCCCACTTTCTTCTTCATTGGCGAAAAGGAAAATTTGAAGGAGTATTGTAAATGAGCTGGCCATTGATACCAGTGTGTGACCTTTGTGAGCTTGCAGTTGACTGCGTTAATAAAACAGCTCCGACAGTAGAGTATGAAACAGAGTTCAAGATGATTCGAACCACTAATGTTAAAGGTGGTTTTATAGATCTTAACGAGGTTCGATACGTAACCGAAGATGTTTTCAAAAAATGGACCAGACGATCAAAACCACGATATGGAGACGTTGTTCTCACAAGAGAAGCTCCCGTTGGTGAAGTGGGAAGATTCACATCTGAGGATGAAAAAGTATTTCTAGGTCAGAGGCTTTTCCACTATCGACCCAATCCTCAAAAGCTCGATTGGAACTTCTTGGCATACGTTCTGCAATCACCACAGGTTCAGGGGAAATTCAAGGGTATGGGCTTCGGCGCGACTGTTGATCACGTGCGAGTTGGCGATGCCGAAAAACTTCCAATACCCTATCCGCCTCTTAGTATTCAACAGAGGATAGGTAGCGTACTCTCCGCCTACGATGACCTGATCGAGAACAACCGGCGGCGGATTCAACTGCTGGAACAGGCGGCGCGGCTGCTCTACAAAGAATGGTTCGTCCACCTCCGCTTCCCCGGCCACGAACACACCAAAATCGTTGACGGCGTGCCGGAGGGGTGGGAAAAGAAATACGCTCCCGAAGTTATCGCTTTTAATCCGATAGAAAAAGTCAAAAAGGGAACTTCGATAAAGTATATTCCGATGTCGGGGCTCTCTACTACAAATATGACTATTGATTTATGTGACTCAGAAATTCGAACTACATCAACATCAGTCCGCTTTAGAAACGGAGATGTACTTTTCGCACGAATTACACCCTGTCTGGAAAACGGGAAAACCGGTTTCGTAAATTTCCTGGCTGCAGATGAGATTGCCTGCGGATCAACCGAATTTCTTATTCTTCGCGGTCGCTTTGTAAGTCCTTTTTTCACCTATTGCCTCGCAAGAACACACGAATTCCGGGAATCAGCCATAAAAAGTATGACTGGTTCATCGGGGAGGCAGAGAGTTCAACCTGGGTGTTTTGATGAATTTGTTATTGCACTACCGAAGACAATTCTCCTTCAACAGTTTGATGAATATGTCTCTCCACTTTTCACGCAGATTGGCTTGCTTGTTCGAGAATCTAACCAACTTTCCAAAGCCCGCGATCTCCTCCTGCCCAAACTGATGAGCGGGGAGGTGTCGGTTTGAAACTGAAAGAGATATCAATAAAAAACTTTCGAGGTATTCGTTCTCTTCATCTACCCCTCGATGACCTGACGGTGCTTATTGGCGAGAACAATACTGGCAAGTCATCCGTATTGGAAGCTATCCAGCTTGTGCTGACGCGCGGTTTCGGCGTACGACGCGGTGGCCAGTTCACCGAATACGACTTCCATTTGAAAGATGCAATCGTCACGCCGCAGACAGCCGAGCCAATCGTAATCACCCTACATTTCGCCGAGGAACAGGAGGGCGAATGGTCTGATGCCGTTGTCCAGCAGATGAGTGAAGTGATTCAGTTGGATATGAAAAATGGATTGAATCATATCTGGTTGCAAGCCAAGGGCGCTTTCCAGATGGAATCGGCATCGTTTGAAACCAAAAAGACCTTTCTCAATTCCAATGGAGCGGAATTGTTTCTCAAGAACGCGACGCCACTCAATTTGATTTCTCGGTTCGTGCCCCTATTCTTCCTTTCGGCGCTACGAGACGTCTCCCGGGAATTCGGGCAGCATGGACAGTTCTGGAACGGTTTTCTAAAATCAATCCAGCTGCCCGACGAGCAACGGGAAAAGATCGAGGAAATGCTCCGGGAGGTCAATACATCGGTCATCAGTGCGAATGCTGGTTTGACTGAGGTCACGAAAAAGATAGCCGATGCCGGACGGCTTGTCCCGCTTGATTCCGCCGATCCCGTGGCGTTGGAGGCGATCCCAACCCGAGTCTTCGACATGGTTGGAAAAGTCCAGGTGCATCTGAAATCTAGTTGTGGCGCTAAACTTCCTCTGCACCGTCATGGCGAAGGGACCCAGAGCCTTGCCGTGCTTATGCTCTTTCAGGCCTTCGCAGTTGCCAACCTTTCCGAAGCCTATGCCCCGGAATCCGAGCCAATCCTGGCGTTGGAAGAACCCGAGGCGCACCTTCACCCTTCTGCGATTCGTTCCCTTGGCCCTTTTCTGGAAGCGATGTCCGGACAGATTCTTGTTTCGAGCCATTCCGGTGATCTTATCTCAGGGGTTCCGCTCATGGCGTTGCGCAGACTGTACAAACAAAATGGGGATACGAAAATTGGCCAAGTGAAGAGCGGGATTTTCACGGACCGGGAACTTCAAGCTATCGACTATAGTATACGCCTCGCAAGGGGGCATTATCTGTTTTCCCGATGTTGGCTTCTGGTGGAAGGCGAATCGGATTTCCACCTCATGCTGTTGCTTTTTGAATTGATGGGGCACTTGCAAGATCAAGTCAGCTTCTCTGTTTTGGAAATAAGCCAGATCATCGACAAGGGCGAACCACTTATAAAATTAGCCAAGGCACTTGGCATTCAGTGGTTTTTGATGGTAGACGGAGATCATGCGGGAAACGATTATTTGAACCGCGCAAACAATCACCTTGCGACAGACGAAAGCCTTTCGGATCGTGCTCTGGCATTAACTCATGCCGATATCGAACATGAGTTCTGGCATAATGGTTATGACGGTTTTATCCAAAATATGGTGAGCAATACACGCAAGAGCCAGATTGAGGCTGAGGCTGCGGACGACGAGGTTAACAAAAGAAAACTGCTGATTAAAGCGGCCATCAAGCAATCGGGCGGAAAACCGTCCTTCGCACAAGCCTTAGTGAATGAGATTCGGCAACGTGGTGGAGTTGATTCCATCCCACAAACAATCAGGGACATTATTACCCGTGTTGTTCAACTGGCCGGAGGTTAAAAAACATGATCGATTTATCATCACTGAACGAAAACCAGCGTGAGGCGGTGTTATGGGACAATGGTCCTCTTCTCGTTTTGGCCGGTCCCGGTTCAGGTAAGACACGGGTGTTGACTTGCCGGATCGCTAGAATTTTGGAACAATCCGCCGGGCAGCACTTCCGGATTCTGGCGCTGACTTTCACCAACAAGGCTGCTGCTGAGATGCGCAGCAGGGTTGAGGCACTGGTTCCCGGCGAACTTGGCCGGGTCCGGCTCACCACCTTTCATTCATACGCTGCCGAACTACTCCAGCAGCATGGCAACCATCTCAACTTCCGCCCCGATTTTCAGATTCTCTCGAACGATGCAGACCGGGAAGCACTACTGGATGATGTTCTCGGCCGGATTCACAAGGATTTGGCATATTCCTTGCCCGGCCATTTCAAGGCCGCCCAGCTCCTTCCGGCGGTCACCCAGCTTCTGGAGCAATGTGTTCCTCCTGATCGAGCGGAAATTCTGCTCCAACAAGAGAACGTGGAAAACGCCATTCCTTTGGCCCGTGTCTACACTGCCTATCGGGAAGCGCTGCGCGAAACAAACGCTCTTGATTTTCCAAGCCTGATCGCCGAGTCGCTTGACCTCCTTACCCAATATCCCTTCCTGGCGAAGCATATCCGCAAGGTTTACAAGCATATACTTCTTGATGAATTCCAGGACACCAACCATACCCAATACAAGATTCTTTCGCTTATCGCTCAGCCAGACCCTACCACGCTCTTTGTTGTGGCCGATGACGATCAGATAATCTACCAGTGGAACGGCGCAAGCCCCAAAAGGATTCAGGCGTTGAGGGACGATTTTGGTGTCTCCGAGCTGCAACTTCCGGAAAGCTACCGCTGTCCGCCCTTGGTCATTAAGTTGGCCAACGCACTTATTGCAAAAAATCTCAACCGATCTGCGGGGAAAAAACCGTTGAAGGCGGTCAAACAGGGTGAAAGTAGTGATGTGGTACGGGTGTATCAATTTAGCAACGTAGATAAGGAAGCCGAATGGATTGCTCAAGACATATCACAGAGAAATACTAAAGAGAGAAAAAAATGTGCCGTTCTCGCCAGGACCAAAAAGCTTCTGGACTTAGCTGGACAAAAACTTGAGGAGGTCGGGGTTCCAGTCTATTTTGCTGCCCGCAAAGATGAATTCAAAAGCGCTCCCTTGAGGATGTTGCATGCCATTCTTCGCTTAGTTAACTCAACGGAAGACAAGCATTCACTCGCAAGGCTATCCAAGGCGTTTTACGAACTGGAAGGCATCAGCATCGAATTGGCCCCCGTACTTTCCCGCGCATCTGCCGACGGGAAGGACTTGTTACGTTCTTGGCTTGCTGAGGTTAAGCGCAGCGAATTTTTGGAAAAAGAAACTCGGCTGTTGGTTGAATCCGACATCAAGCCGCTTTTGACTTCGTTGAATTACCTAGACTTCGCAGACAAATTGCTGAAATGGGCCGAAGCCTGTCAGAAATCATCGCGGCCGGATGAAAACGCTTTCAATGAGTTCGAAGAGGAGCGTGAAGTCTGGAATATACTTTTAACCGAAATAACCAAAAAATTCGAAGGGGAGGATGTGAGCCTGCATCAATTACTACATGAACTCGACCTCACATCTAAAACACCACCTAAACCGCCAGAAGCTGTTCCCTGCTTTACCATACATGCCTCGAAGGGAATGGAATTCGGAAACGTATATCTAATGGGCCTAGTTGAGGATCAACTTCCCAGTTGGGCCGCCGTCAAGAAAGGCGATAATTCCCTTGAAATGCAGGAAGAGCGCCGGAACTGCTTTGTTGCCATCACTCGTGCCCAGGAAAGCCTCACTCTGACTTTCTCAACCCAGGTTTTGGGGTGGACAAAGCAGCCTTCTCGTTTCCTTGGCGAAATGGGAATTGAGCTATAGACGAGGATGGTTGCTCTGTGATGGCCCTTCCCAAATACACCGAATCCACCCTCGTCCAGCAGACCACAGCCGAATACATGGAGCATGTACTCGGCTGGGACTCGGTGTATGCCTACAATGCTGAGGATTTCGGTCCCGATAGCCTTTTGGGCCGTAGCTCCGACCGGGAGGTCGTGCTGTCCCGCACCCTGAGGAAAAAACTCGAGGATTTGAACCCCGGCCTGCCTCCCGAAGCCTACGAAGACGCCGTCCGCCGGATTGTCTCGGTCTCCGCGTCCCAGACGCTGCTCGCAACCAACCGCGAGAAGTACGACCTGATCAAGGACGGGGTGCAGGTTTCCTTCCGCAGCGCAAAGGGCGAGCGGGTGCGGCAGCGCCTGAGAGTAGTGGATTTCGATCACCCGGAAAACAATCATTTCCTCTGCGTGCGGGAAC
>JAAYKM010000014.1 GCA_012522415.1 Deltaproteobacteria bacterium
AGATACAATCATCTGTAATTTCATGTGCCATTTCATTTTCTCCTTATCAATTTTATTATGGACGTGGAAAGGATCATGGCCTCTTCCGTTCGTCAACCTTCTGATATCACCTCTTTTACCTCGGGGATCTGTTTTTTCATATATTTTTCAATCCCCATCTTGAGCGTCATCTGCGACATGGGACAGCCGCTGCAGGCTCCTTTCAACCTGACTTTCACGACGCCGTCCGTGCTGACATCGACGAGTTCAACATCACCCCCATCCGCCTGCAGGCTGGGCCGGATCTGCTCGATGATCTGCTGTACTTTTTCCTTCATGAATTTAAACCTCCCCTCGCTTTTATAGCTGGTTGTCAGCGGGGCATATGCCTCGCCATTGTTTTGACCAGTTTCTTTGCTACATCGGGAAGTCCCGGCCTGGCAACCAGAAATCGATCCGCCTGAATATGACGGGCTTCCCATACCAACTTGCCGGTTTCGGCATTCACCATCCGGATGCCCAAGCCAACCTTCGCAATTTTGGTATCTTCATCTTTTAAATAATTCCAATAATCGAGGCTGACGATGAGCAGGGCATCAACCTGAGAAAAATCCCCGATTTTACGGCTCAATTCCGGGTCGGAATAATTCAGGTTTTCCAACTTGTTCAGGTAGGCGCTTACATCGTCTTCCAACTCTCTATCGGTTTCCCCTTTCCGCATCAACGTATCGATGGAGACCACCCTTGTAAACCATTTCCGTTCAACCAGGGCGGTGAGAATCGTTTGATCGATGACACCCCGTGCTTCAGCGAATGAGCCCACGGAAACCGGAAGGATTCCAATTCGTTTTGGATGAAAACCTTTCGCCTCCGGAGTCGACATGTTGTATCGAAGGCCGCCGCAACCGATAAGCGATACAACCAAAAGAAATGACAGCGTAAAAAAAACCATCTTCCTGTACATGGATGTTTCCCCTTGCGTTTGATCAGGCCCGGAACCATGAAACGGCAACCCATAAAAACGAGGCCGCCCCGGTTATGATGTAAACGGTTTCCAGAATCCCCTCCAGGACAACTCCTGAAAATCCGGATTTCCTATCACAAAGTTTGAAGCATATCAATATATAAAATAAGCAGATGAACAGAACGACCGAAAGGAAGGGGGACCATCCGAGCGTATAAGAAACAACGAGCATCAGTCCCGTTATCAGGGCAACGCCGGTCAGGAGATGACGGGTACGCTTTTCCCCGATCACAACAGGAATTGTTTCCCGGCCGATGAGCCGGTCGCTCTGTATGTCCAGGAGATCGGACATGGAAGAACGGATGAAGACGACGGCGAAAATGAACAGGAAAGCGACGACCGTGGCCGGTGAAAATGCCGGTTTTCCGATCAGGGCCGGCAATATGGCCCCGACAGCCCCCCAGGCGAGGGCGACCGATAAATTTTTGGAACCCGGCAGGTCTTTGAGTCTGAGCCAGTGACCGCGAAAGAGTAGGATCGGCGTGTTGTACAAAATACCGAGGACCGAAATCGTCAGGAGTAAGAGAAAGGAACTCATGCTCAGAGTCAGCGCGAGAAAAAGAGAAGCCCCCAGCGATATCAGGGCCGCACCGATATACAATTTTTGGTGTGTCCGATATGTTTCCTCCCGAAAAGACCCGATGGTGGTGCTGGTCTTTCGGTCGATGAAGCGATTCAGGGTGTGCATGGCGAAAACGTACAGGGCCATGGCCAGGATGGCGGCCGGACGGGGAGTCAGTCTCTGGAGAAGCATCCCGGTGTAGGACAGGCAGGCCGCACCGAAAGCGGAGTACAATTCCGCCTTGATGGCCAACTCCCAGAGGCTCATAAGGCGACGGGAAGGGCCGGTTCGTTCTCTCAGAGTATCCACCACCCGATTGATGATCCAGTT
Source organism: Deltaproteobacteria bacterium (assembly GCA_012522415.1). Lineage (NCBI taxonomy): Bacteria > Pseudomonadati > Myxococcota > Myxococcia > Deltaproteobacteria bacterium. The sequence continues at coordinate 1,896 of JAAYKM010000014.1, forward strand.
CGGTGTCGAGGCCCCGGCGGAAACGGCGATGTTGCCGTAAGCCGCCAGGGGATGGCTCATCATCTCTTCCACGGTTTCAATATGAAAGGTCGGTTTCCCTTCCTGTTCCGATAATTCGGTCAGACGGCATGTGTTGGCACTATTTTTCCCGCCGATAATGATCATGGCATCCGAAACGGCAGCCAGTTCCTTAATCTCGGTCTGCCGACGCTCTGTTGAATCGCAGACCGTATTGAAGACGACCGCTTCCGGAAATTCCTTACGGACGGCGTCGACGATCCGGTCGTATCGATCGAGATTTTGTGTTGTTTGAGCCACAACACAAATTTTGGCGTCAGCGGACAGATCGGACACCTCCCTTTCATGGGACAGCACAATCCCTTTTGTTCCAGCATAGCCAAGCAGGCCGTTCACCTCCGGGTGTTCCCGATCACCGACAATGATCGTCGTGTAATCACGTTCCGCGTGCCTTTTGATGATGGATTGTACATGGGCGACTTTTGGGCATGTTGCATCGACGATGGTGACACCTTTGTCACGTATGGCTTTTCTTTCTTCAGGTGAAATGCCATGTGCCCGGACAACGAGGACGCTGTTGTCCGGGCCATCTATATCGTCAATGGATTCGATGGGGAAGACCCCCCTTTTTCTCAGAAGTTCCACCGTCTGAGGATTATGGATGAGAGGGCCATAGGTGTAAATCCTGCGTTGGTCGCCCTTTTGGGCGATTTCCAGAACGATGTCCACGGCCCGTTTGACTCCCATGCAGAAGCCAGCCGTTTTTGCCAGTATTACCGCCATGTCGTTCGTCCCTTCTCCTCCGGTCGAGTGGAACGGGTTTGTCTTATTCTTTCGGCCGTTGCGCGTGAATAAAAAATTCCCGGTTGCCCGCCGGTCCCAGCAAAGGTGATTCACAGGTGGTGATTCCCCCCAGGTTCAACTGCCTGCAAAGGGAAATGGAGCCTTCGACTACGGCCTGGTGCAGGGCCGGGTCGGACACCACACCGCGTTTACCGACCTGTCCGCGACCGACTTCAAATTGAGGTTTTATCAGGGCCAAAAGGAGCCCGCCGGGACGCAGAAGGCTTACCACCTTGGGGAGGATCACCTTGAGAGAGATAAACGATGCATCCACCGTTGCCATATCCAGGGGTTCCGCGATGCCCGTTCCGTCGAAATAACGTATGTTGGTGCGTTCGATGGGAACGACTCGCTTATCCGTGCGAAGTTTCCAGGAGAGCTGACCGTAACCGACGTCAAGGGCATAGACCTTGATGGCTCCAGACTGGAGCAGACAGTCCGTAAAACCGCCCGTTGAAGCTCCGACATCCAGAACGGTCAATCCCGACACGTCAAGCCCCAGGGCGTCAAGGGCGCCCCGAAGCTTCAGGCCGCCTCTGCTTACATACGGATGAAGATCGCCGGTTACGCGCACCTCCGCCGTTACGGATACGGGACTCCCCGCCTTGTCTATTTTGAAACCATCGACCAGAACCCGTCCTGCCAGAATCAATGCCCGCGCCTGTTCCCGGGAGGCTGTCAATCCCCGGTCCACCAGCATTCTGTCCAATCTGACTTTATTTCCTTTTTTTGTCAAAGTGCCGGTCTCGTAATTCGTTTGGCCGCCGCGATGATTCCTTCCCTGTCAAGGCCGTAAATGCTTCTCAGTTCTGCCTGGGTGGCATGTTCAACGAATTCATCTGGAATCCCCATACGAATGACCTGGATATGCGTAATTCCTTTTTCTTGGAGCATTTCAAGGACGGCGCTGCCGAAACCTCCCATGAGGACATTCTCCTCAACGGTGATCAGACGCCGGCAGGCGATGGCTGCCCCGGAAATAAGCGCCTCATCCAGCGGCTTGACGAAGCGGGCGTTGATGACGGTGGCATGGATACCCTCCTTTGCCAGCTCCTCCGCTGCGGCAAGCGCTGGGAGTACCGTGGATCCGACGGCCACGATTGCCAGGTCATTGCCATCGTGCAGAACCTCGCCTTTGCCGATGGGAATGACCTCCGGTTCTCCGGAGAGGGGAACCCCCGCACCCCTGCCGCGGGGATAACGGATGGAAACCGGGTGGTCCGCTTCAACCGCCGTTTTCAGCATATGGCGCAGTTCGTTTTCATCTTTGGGGGACATAACGGTCATATGGGGAATCGACCGCAAGAAGGAGTAATCAAACAGACCGTGGTGGGTTGGACCGTCGTCACCCACCAGGCCGCCCCTGTCCTGAGCAAAAACGATATGCAGTTTCTGGAGGCAGGCGTCATGAATGATCTGGTCGTAAGCCCGCTGAAGGAAAGTTGAGTAAATGGCGACAACGGGAATGATGCCTTCCGTGGCGAGAGCGGAGGCAAAGGTGACCCCATGCTGTTCCGCAATGCCGACATCAAAAAAACGGTCCGGGTAAAGGCCGGCGAAACGTTTCAGTCCCGTTCCTTCGCACATGGCGGCAGTGATCGCGACGATTTTTTTATTGACATCGGCAAGCCCGATGAGGGTATCCCCGAACACCTGTGTGTAGGTGGGAACGGTGCTGGCCTGGACCAGGGGATTGCCTGTTTCCACATCGAAGGGCGCTGCACTATGATACCTGAGAGGCTCCTGCTCCGCGAACAGGTACCCCCTCCCCTTTTTTGTGATGACATGGACCAGGATGGGCCCATCCATTTTTCTTATATTTATGAGATTTTTTATCAAATGATCCAGACGGTGACCTCCCAGGGGGCCGACATAGGTGAACCCGAGTTCCTCGAAAAGTGCTCCAGGGATAAAGAAGGTCTTTAGTGACTCTTCGGCATGCTGGGTGAACTTGAGGACCTGGGGTCCTACAGAGGGAATGGTTTTCAGAAAATGCTTGATTTCGTTTTTCAGTTTCATCACGGTCTGACCCGTCATGACCCGGTTCAGGTATGATGACATGGCGCCCACGTTCGGTGAAATGGACATTTCGTTGTCGTTGAGGATGATGATCAGGTCCTTGTGTCGGTCTCCCGACCAGTTCAGGCCTTCGTAAGCCATGCCGGAGGTCATGGAGCCGTCACCGATTACGGCAATGACTTTGAAAGCTTCTCCTTTCAGACATCGTGCCTCGGCGATGCCCGATGCTGCGGAGATAGATGTACCGCTGTGACCGACGTCAAAGACGTCGTAAACACTCTCCGCCCGCTTTGGGAAACCGCTGATCCCGCCGCGCTGGCGAAGCGTGGAGAAAACCTCTTTCCGTTCGGTGATGATCTTGTGGGCATAGGCTTGATGCCCCACGTCCCAGATCAACTTATCCTTGGGTGTATCAAAAACATAGTGCAGGGCGAGGGTCAATTCGACGGCTCCCAGGGAAGAGGCAAGGTGTCCCCCCGTACGTGCCACGGTGTGTACAATTTTGATCCGGATTTCTTCCGCCAGACGGTGGAGCTCGTCGACGTTCAGTTTTCTCAGGTCCTCCGGGCGGTTGACGCGCTCGAGAAGCGACCCCTGGGAGAGTTCCCGTGTTATTTCGGCACTGGGGTTCCTTTTCATCTTTGTGCCTTCATGTACCCTTGCGAGGCGGCGAGTCGTCGATTTCATCCCGATGTCGATCTAAGAGTCACGCTCGATAATATGCCGGGCAATCATCCGTAACGGTTCTGCCTTTTCGTCCAATGGTGCAATGGCGGACAGAGCCTCGGTCATGAGTTCCCGTCCCTTCTGCCGGGAGGCTTCGATGCCGACCAGGGCAGGGTAGGTGGCTTTCCCTCTTTTTTTATCCGTTCCAATGCTTTTCCCGATGCGCTTTTCCTCACCTTCGACATTCAGAATGTCGTCGGCAATCTGGAAAGCAAGACCGATTTGTGTTCCATAGTGGATGAGGGCGTTGATTTCCTCCGGTTTGCCGCCAGTGAGCAGTGCGCCGGATCGTACGGATGCGGCAATCATGGCTCCGGTTTTCCGGGAATGAATATACTGAAGAGTGGACATATCATATTCCTTACCCTCCGATTGTACATCCATGACCTGGCCGCCGATCATGCCGAAGAAACCGGCCGCGTCGGAGATATCGTGAATGATATCAATCCGTGTCGCCGGGTTGAATTCCGTTAAATGGTCCGGGTGGGACAACAGACAAAAAGCCTCCGTCAACAAAGCATCCCCCGCCAGGACCGCTATGTTTTCGCCGAAGATCTTGTGATTGGTCAGGATACCGCGCCGATAATCGTCGTTGTCCATGGCGGGCAGGTCGTCGTGAATGAGGGAGTAGGTGTGAATCATCTCCAAGGCACAGGCAACCGGCAACACCGCGTCAGCGTTTCCGCCAAGCGCTTCTGTCGCGGCCAGGCACAAAATGGGACGGATTCTTTTTCCGCCGGCAAACAGGCTGTAACGAACAGCCTGAAAGATGATGGTGGGATATGTGTGCTCGGCCGGCATATATTCCTGGAGTGCATGGTCAACCCTTTTCCTGTGTTCGATGATATAACTGTCTAAATTCATAAAACCCTTCTTTTCAGGCCGTTTGTCCCGTTAAGATCTCCGGTGGGCCCGGAATGGCATCGGACGGGGATGGCCCGGCTAAACTTCTTCTGAAAACGATGTGCTGGCCAAGCCTTCTTCCTGCTTCAACAAAATTTCCACTTTTCTTTCCGATTCGTTCAATTTTTTCGTGCATAAACGGGATAGTTTGATTCCCTCTTCGAAGGCTTTGAGGGAATCCTCCAGAGAAAGCTCTCCGCTCTCCAGTTTTTTGACGATTTCTTCCAGTCGGGTCATATTGTTTTCAAATGTGTCTTTTCCCATGATTTCGTTATCTTTCCGGAAGGTCTATCTCGGAATCAAACCTGTCCCTTTCTTCAGTTCGTTTATTCATCCGGCCCGGTTTTGCAAAAAAGTATCTCGCATTGTCCTCTTCACGGGATTTCACCGATGCTGTCAGTTGCCCTTTCCCAAGGTATATCATCAATTCCTCTCCCACCCGGACCTGAGCGGCTTCCCGAATAATTTCCTTTGTCTGGCGCCGGAGTGTGATGCTGAAACCGCGATTGAGGACCGCAAGGGGATTCAGCGAGTCCAGGAGAGATATGTTACGTTTCAGGGTCTGGCGGGCGTCGACAATCCGACGTCGCATAGCGGCTATCATATTTCCGGTTGAGGATTCAAGGAGAAAACCGATCCGTCGATGGCCGGTCCGGGGACTACCCTGAGCAAGGCGAATCTTCAAATGGTGCAGATGTGCGGCACTGTGCGCCAGTTGTTGGCACAGCCGGGCCTTCATTCGGTCATCGTAGTCGTCCAGAGACAGGCGATAGTCGTCTATCATCCAGCGGGGACTTTTAAGCTTTTCCCGGAGCAAGGTTGCCTCACGGTTCAGTGATTCGGCCATATGCGCGCGACTCCGAATCATACGGTGACGCAAGTCAAAAAGCGTTCCGGCGAGATCGTCTCTGGAAGGAACCACCAGTTCTGCCGCCGCGGAGGGAGTGGGTGCCCGGAGGTCGGCCGTGAAATCGGCAATCGTGTAATCTGTTTCATGTCCCACAGCCGAGATGATGGGAACGGGACAGGCGTGAATCGCCCGGGCCACGGTTTCATCATTGAATGGGGCGAGATCTTCCAGGGAACCGCCTCCCCTTGCTAGAATCAAGACATCAGCCCGACCGAAGGCGACCATGTCTTGAATTGCCCGGACGATTTCCGGGGCCGCCTCCGGACCCTGAACACGTGCCGGGGCCAGCAGTAGGGAGACGGAGGGGAAACGGCGTTTCGTGATCTGTAAAATATCCCGGATTACGGCGCCTGTCGGCGAGGTAATGACGCCGATGCACGAAGGCAGAAAGGGAATTTCTTTTTTGTGTCTCTCGTCAAAGAGCCCCTCTGCATGAAGCCGGGCCTTGAGCTGTTCGAATGCCTTCTGAAGGGCTCCGGTTCCCTTGGGTTCAACCGTGTCGATGACGATCTGGTATTCGCCGCGGGGCGCATAGACACTGATGCGTCCCCGGCAGACGACCAGCATACCTTCCTCCAGGTCGCAGGCCATCCGGCGGGAGCTTGGCGTGAGTTGAGTACCGGGAAAGGGCTTGAACCAGACTGCACGAATCTGGGCCTGATTGTCCTTCAACGTAAAGTATGTGTGGCCCGAAGCCGGCCGACGAAGATTCGAGATTTCTCCCTCCACCAGAATCGGATCGAAGGTTTCTTCAAGGAGATTTTTTAGCTGCCCCGTCAGGGCCGTTACGGTCAGGATGCATTTCATCATACCGAACCGGACTATCAGATATCGGGGGTGATGACAAGGCTGATTTTGGTTTCGAGCCGACAGTGGGGAGATATTTCCTCTAAGGAGACGAGGGAAATATCGGGTTGGCTTGTGGCTCAACCATGGGCGTTGGTCCGGGGAAAAATCGTGTCGGTCAATTTGACTTTGAGGCGTGAGGAATTAGATTAAAATAAATCGATGGGCGGATAAAAGGGAAACAGGATGGTGAGGTAAACATGACGGGAGGTGAGGGAAATGTTTAAGAAAATTCTTGTACCTCTGGATGGCTCCGAATTGGCGGAGTGCGCGTTGCCTTATGTGCGGGATCTTGTCCGGGGCGGTTTCGTTGAAGAGATTGTCCTCTTGAATGTGGTGGACATTCCAGCGACCTGGGTCGAGGGAATTGATTATGTAGCCATTAAAGATGCTGGTCTGGAGCAAGCGACAAAGTACCTGCAGGAACTCAAGGATCAATTGGCTGCCGATGGTCTGCCCGTCCGGGCGGAGATTCTGGAAGGGGTAACGCCGCATGTTATTGTGAACTATGCCACGGAGAAGGGCGCAGACCTGATCGTCATCGGTACCCATGGATACACCGGCATGAAAAAACTTATGTTCGGAAGTGTTGCGCTGCGAGTCCTGCACGACGCCCATTGTCCGGTCCTTCTGATTCGCCCGGAATCGTGTCGGTAAAAACCCCACTTATCCAAACAGGCGGCAGGGGCTCCCTCCGGTTGTGACCCCGAATGGAGGCCTTGCCCCTTTACTAATCAATTGAAGTGCGCTATGAATTCCACAGTATACTGGCAGAAGGAGTTGTCGCATGATCAATTCTCTTGAGTTGGGGTTGATTGGAAACTGCCGGATCGGAGCGCTGATCAACCCGGCAGGAGAGATTGTCTGGAGTTGCCTGCCCCGTTTTGACGGCGATCCTATATTCTGCTCCCTGTTACGGGAACACGATACTGGTGAAAGCACAGGCTATTGTACGATTGAGCTCGAAGAATTGACCGGAACGGAACAGTTTTACCTGACCAATTCGGCAGTGCTTGTCACCAGGTTGACGGACAGGAAAGGCGCCGTGGTGGAAATCACGGATTTTGCTCCCCGCTTCCGGCAACACGGTCGCATGTTTACGCCCATGATGATGATCCGCTACGTCAAGCGACTCCATGGCGCGCCGCGTGTGCGCATCCGTGTCAGGCCCACATACGGATATGGGCGACACGCCTGTTCCGTCACCTATGGAAGCCACCACATCCGCTATGTTGCTCCCGACGGAGTGTTGAGGCTTACGACAGACATGTCCCTGACACCGATCCTCAACGAAACCCCCTTTTTTCTGCAGGATAGCATCAGCCTTATCTTCAGTTCCGACGAGACCATTCCGGATACGATCGGTGAACTGACCCGGCGCTTTCTGAATGAAACGCTGCAGTATTGGCATGAATGGGTCAGAGACATCGGAATCCCCTTTGAGTGGCAGGATGTGGTTATCCGTTCCGCCATCACCCTAAAACTGAACACTTTTGATGACACCGGTGCGATCATCGCGGCCATGACCACCTCTATTCCCGAGGCGGCGGGATCTTCACGAAATTGGGATTATCGATACTGTTGGCTGAGAGACGCCTACTTTGTTCTCAATGCATTGAACCGTCTTAACACGACACCCACTTTGGAGCGCTACATCGGTTTTCTTGTGAATGTCATTGCCGGTGATCCCCGCAGACGTGTCCAGCCCGTGTATGGTATTGACGGGAGGGCGCAACTCGATGAAATGGAACTGGATTCTCTGCCCGGATATAGGGGGATGGGGCCTGTGAGGGTTGGAAATCAGGCCTATACCCAAACCCAGCACGATGTGTACGGATCAGCCATACTGGCGGTGGCCCATGTCTTCTTCGATCACAGATTAATCCGCCGGGGTGACGAGGCGCTTTTTCGGCGTCTGGAATTTTTGGGCGAGGCGGCCTTTGCCGTTCACGATCAGCCCGACGCGGGGATTTGGGAATTTCGTGGCATGCTTCGTGTTCACACTTTTTCCTCGGTGATGTGCTGGGTAGCCTGTGATCGGCTGGCGAGGATTGCCTCCGTGTTGACACTGACGGATCGTGCTGCGTATTGGAGAACAAGGGCGGATCATATCCACACGGTAATTTGCCACAGAGCGTGGAGTGATCGCAAACAATCCTTCACTGCGGCTTTCGATGAGGATACGCTGGATGCGAGTGTGCTTCTGCTTCATGATCTGGGTTTTTTGGCGGCGGATGACCCGCGTTTTGTGAAGACCGTCACGATGATTGAACGGGAACTCAGACATGGAGATTATATTTATCGTTATGTCGATGCCGATGACTTCGGTGTTCCGGAGAATGCTTTTCTCGCGTGTACCTTCTGGTATATCTACGCATTGTCCGCTCTCGGACGCATGGAGGAGGGACGTGCCCTTTTCGAAAAACTGGTGGCGAAACGGAATGGACACGGGCTCCTCTCCGAGCATATCGATCCGCAAACGGGTGAATTATGGGGTAACTTTGCCCAGACGTACAGTATGGTCGGTATGATCAACTCGGCCATTCGTCTCAGCCGGCGCTGGGACAGTGCGTTTTAAAAGCAGAGGCGAGGAGAAGATGAAAACCTTATTCAGACGACTCCTGTTTGCCCGCTCCCTTAAGCTTTCCCTGCGTTTCATCATACCCCTCGTGATTGCTCTGTTCCTCTTGGCCTATGCGATTGTTCCCTTGGTCGATAAATTAACCCTCCGCTGGTTTCTCCGCGATCTCGATATGCGTTCCCAGCTTGTTGCCGGAACGCTGGAAGAATCAATTGTCGAGCTGGTCAAACAGAGAAACAAAAGCCGAATCAACGCACTCTTTGCGCGCTCGATGCGCGACGAGAGACTTTTTGCACTGGGTTATTGCAACGAAAATGGAAAGCTGATCTATCGGACCCAGACTTTTCCAGAAGACCTTTCCTGCGAAATCCCCGCAGCCGATGACCGGACAAAATACACGCTCCTTAAGCTGTCACAGGGCTTACTCCACGTTACTTTTAATCCGTTGAAAGATGAAGACGCTCCGGCAGGTACGCTGGTTTTGGTGCATGACATGAGTTTTATCGAAAGGCGTAGCGCCGATACAAAAAAGTACATCGTGGTCCTCTTTGTATTGCTGGGGGTGGTGGTATCCATGATCACCGTCTTCGTCGCTCATCTGAGCTGGCATGGATGGATGGAGGGGGTTAGAGCCATGTTGCGCGGCGAAGGTATTTTCCGCCCCTTCGCTCGCTTGCCGGGTGCTGAATTACAGCCTCTGGCCAGTGATCTGCGAGCGCTTCTGCGAACATTGGATGAGGAAAGGCGTTTTGCCGATGACGCCACAATAACCTGGACACCGGACACCCTGAGGGGGCTTCTCCAGACTCATTTCAGCGGGGATCAAATTCTGGCTGGTTCCAATCGGGAGCCCTATATTCATGTCCAAGGGCCATCCGGGATCGAAATCAGACATCCGGCGAGCGGCCTGGTTACGGCAATTGAACCCGTCCTGCGTGCCTGTTCGGGGACATGGATTGCCCACGGAAGCGGAAGCGCTGACCGTAACGTAGTCGATGAGCACGACCATGTTTCCATTGCCGCAGGCGATGCGGATTACACCTTGCGGCGGATTTGGCTGACGGAAGAGGAAGAAAGCGGTTATTATTATGGTTTTGCCAATGAAGGACTGTGGCCTTTGTGCCATATCGCCCATGTGAGACCCGTTTTCCGTACAGAGGACTGGCGGCATTACGTGACGGTTAATCAGCGGTTTGCCGACGCTGTTGTAGAAGAATCGGACAGTGATGATCCCGTTGTTTTAGTACAGGACTACCATTTTGCGTTGCTTCCCGAACTGATCCGCCAGCGTCTACCCCGAGCCACGGTCATTTTTTTCTGGCATATTCCCTGGCCGAATGCTGAATTTTACGGCATTTGCCCTTGGCGGGAGGAATTGCTGCAGGGGATGCTCGGCAGTACCATTATAGGTTTCCACACGCGGTTCCACTGTAAAAACTTTCTGGAAACGGTTGACCGTTATCTTGAAACGAGAATTGAACATGAATCATCGACCATTTTTCACAACAACATACTGACATTGGTGGAAAGCTATCCCATTTCCATTCAATGGCCCCCCGCCTGGCAGGAACTTCAGCCATCGGTGGAGTCCTGCCTTACGGAGATACGGGAAAAGCTGAGCCTGGATGAGAACGGCCTGATCGCCCTGGGTGTGGACCGACTGGATTATACGAAGGGAATTCTAGAACGCCTCCGAGCTGTGGAGCACATGCTGGAAAAGCACCCTGAATTGGTCGGCCTGTTTACCTTCATTCAAATAGCGGCGCCGTCCCGTTCCGTACTGGAAGATTATCAATACCTGGACGAGCGGGTCCGCGCTATGGCTGAAAAAATTAATCATCGTTTTTCGCGACAGGCTTATCGACCGGTTTGGCTTAAGGTCGAGAAACATGAACCTGAGGAAGTGAACCGCTATTATCGGGCGGCAAACGTGTGTTTGGTGACAAGCCTGCACGACGGGATGAACCTCGTCGCCAAGGAGTATGTGGCCGCTCGGGATGATGAGCGCGGTGTGCTCCTGCTCAGCCAGTTTACGGGAGCGGCCAATGAGTTGCACGAAGCCCTGATTGTCAATCCGTATCATATCGAACAGATGGCCGAAGCGCTTTTTCAGGCGTTAAAGATGCCGGATTTCGAGCAACGTGAACGCATGCGCAGCATGCGGGCCCGGGTTCGTGATTTCAATATCTACCGATGGGCGGGTAGAATGCTGATTGACGCGGGGCGGATTCGGCAACGGGAAAAACTATCCGTGAGGATCGGGCGTCCCCTATGAATCATTCCCAAAGGCAGATTTACCTTTTCAGCAAGCCCGGACTGCGTGCCCTGAGAACGTTTATCGATGCGGCGACGCTGTTTGCGTTCGATCTGGATGGTACGCTGGCCGCCATCGTGGATGATCCGCAGCAGATTGAAATATCGATGGCGTTGAAGCGGGAATTGAATGACTTAAAGACACGGGCCGCCACTGCCGTGATCACCGGTCGGTCTCGCGAAGACGCACAGGGGCATCTGGGCTTCATGCCCGATTATCTGGTGGGGAACCACGGAGCGGAAGGTGTTCCCGGATGGGAGAAGCGACCGGATACATTCCGCAGCCTCGTACGGGCATGGGATGACCAGTTACATTCGATTCTTCCCCAATCCGCTGAAGAGGGTATTGTGATTGAGAACAAGGGAAACTCGCTTTCCATACATTACCGAAACGCGCTCCAGCGATTACCGGCCAAGGAACTTGTCCTGCGGGCGGTTGATCAGCTCAATCCGAAACCCAAACGCCTGGGCGGGAAATGTGTTGTCAACCTGCTCCCTGAGGAGGCACCGGACAAAGGAGAGGCCGTCCTCGAACTCATGCGGCGGGGAGATTACAGGAAAGTTTTCTTCGCGGGGGATGACCTGACGGACGAAGATGTGTTTCGGCTCAGGATGGATGCTCTTTTTACGGTCCGGATCGGCCCACAGAGGCAGAGTGAAGCCCTGTACTATCTGAAAGACCAGCAGGAAATGCTTCCCCTGCTCCGCAGCATCAATGGCCTCCTGCGTGAGGTGGCGAAAAAAACGGAAAACCACCCTATCGCTGTAAAATAGCCATGCCCAGGGTATTAGCCTCCGTTTGTGCGGTGGGCTTTCCTGAAAACACATAGGGCCAGTGACATTTCCCCGGGGAATCAGGGGGGAGGCGGTTCCCTTTTCCTTAAAAACGGTCGGGATTAAAGGTGTGTACCCCCTCCGTGGGAAGACGACGTCAGGCTGTATTCAATGATGAGTCAGTGATTTCAACCATCCCTGTTATTTTTTTATTTGAAGCGATTCCTATGCAAATCGTCATAGGAAGTCACCCTTGCAATTAGGGGGCTGTTCCCTTACTATGGCCCATCAATTGATCCCAAAATTGTTGGTGGAGGTAGTAGCGTAGCGTGGCAGTGAAGCTTGTCCATGTCGCCTTGGGTCATGCCGTTTCGTCCTGGAAAAACACTCTGGCGGAGATACGGGAACGCAGGGTTGTCGAGCGGATGTGGGAAGGGGATCATACTGTCTGGAAGACAAGTCCTGAGGAAATTGTCAACCGCCTCGGTTGGCTGCGAAGCGGTGGTGTGTTCAAAGATCATTTCCCCCAGGTAGAGGCCTTTGTATCCCGTGTCCTGGCGGACGGGTATCGGCAGGTGCTCCTTTTGGGCATGGGCGGATCCAGTCTGGCCCCGGAGATCTTCCGGAAAATTCTGGGAAGCAGGGCGGGGTATCTCGACCTGTCTGTGTGTGACACGACGGCGCCGGCGACGATTGCGGCCCTGGGCGCCTGGACTGAAACAAAAAAGACCCTGTTCGTTGTGTCCACAAAGTCCGGGGGCACCGTGGAAACCCTGTCGGCCATGAAGTTTTTTTACCGACGGACGGCAAGCCGTCAGGGCGAGAAACATGCGGGGCTGCATTATGTCGCCATCACGGACCCTGGGAGCAGCCTTGTCGGTATCGCCATGGCACAGCGATTTCGGCGGATTTTCTACGGCGACCCCGACATCGGTGGACGCTTTTCTGCCCTGTCCGTCTTCGGCCTTGTTCCGGCGGCTCTCGTCGGAGCAGATATCAGCTCACTTCTGGAATGGACCGACGAACGTTTATCCCCTGTCGTCAAACTCGGTGTGGAAGTGGGCGCCATGTTGGGGGTAATGGCCGAATCGGGATGCAACAAGGCGACGTTCGTTCTTTCTCCGGCGTTGTTGCCCTTTGGTGACTGGCTTGAACAGTTGATCGCCGAAAGCACGGGAAAGGAAGGAAAGGGCATTCTGCCCGTTGTCGGAGAACCTCTCGGGGCACCCGGAGATTATGGAAGGGATCGTTTTTTTATCGGACTGAGCCTTCGAGGCGAAGCACCCGCAACCGGTCTCGCCATTTTAAACAACGCGGGACAACCGGTTGTGGAGATGGTGATCGATCACCTCCAGGATCTCGGAGAGTTGATGTACGTCTGGGAAGTGGCGACCGCTGTGGCCGGATACGTACTGCAAGTGAATCCCTTTGACCAGCCCGATGTGGAGACGGCCAAGCGGTTTACCCGGGCAGTCATCGCACAGCTTCAGTCCCCGTCCGTGGAAAAACCGGTGCTAGTCGATGGAGATATTTCCATTTACGGTAAGATCCCATATGCCTCCGATGCCGGGGACGCCCTTATCACTTTTTTACGTTCCGCGGCGGAAGGACATTATATCGCTCTCCAGACCTATTTGCCCCAGGAACCCCATCTGACGGAAATGTTGGATGAACTACGCCTGCTTCTTCGCAACCGGTACCTTGTGGCGACAACTGTTGGTTATGGACCCCGTTTTCTTCATTCGACCGGTCAGCTTCACAAGGGCGATGACGGCAGGGGATTATTTATCCAGTTCACGGGGGACAACCCTGTGGATCTGCCCATCCCCGACTCTATGACAGGTCCGGGGGCCTCCCTGACTTTCGGCATCCTTCAATTGGCCCAGGCTGAAGGGGACGCCCGTGCCCTGGAAAGCCGGGATCGCCGGGTGATCCGTTTCCATTTCTCCCGGGACAGCCGAAAAGGTATCCGGACATTGATCTCTCGTTTGCAAAAGGAACCGATATGACCCATAAACACCGGAGAAACCGGCTCGATCGGGAGAAAAGCCCCTATCTGCTCCAGCACGCGGATAACCCCGTGGACTGGCAGCCCTGGGGGGAGGAGGCGTTTGCTCTGGCTGCGGAAGCGAACAAGCCTGTATTCTTGTCCATTGGCTATTCCACTTGCCACTGGTGTCATGTCATGGCACGTGAGTCCTTCGAGGATGAAGTCGTGGCGGCACTCTTGAACGAAACCTTTGTCTGCGTCAAGGTGGACCGAGAGGAGAGGCCGGACATTGATAAAGTCTATATGGCCGCCTGCCAGATGCTGACGGGACAGGGCGGCTGGCCTCTGACCATCATCATGACACCGGAAAAGGCTCCTTTTTTTGCAGCCACCTATATACCCAAGGAAAGCCGCTCCGACAGTATCGGTTTGATGGATCTTACATCCCGTATTGCCGAATCATGGCGTGGCAATTCCGAACGTTTCCGTCAGTCCGCCGAGGAGATTGTCGCCTCCCTCAATCACGTTTGGCACGCCTCTTCCGATGGGGGGCTGCCCCAGGATGTCCAGAACCAAGCATTGGCCCAACTGGTGGAACAGTTCGATGACCTCTTCGGTGGTTTCGGTACCGCCCCCAAATTCCCCATGCCGCACCAGCTTCTTTTCCTGCTCCGCCACGGCAGCCGGACCGGTGAAGCCAAAGCGATCCGCATGGCGGAAAAAACCTTGCAGGCTATGGCAGCTGGCGGCATCCATGACCAGTTGGGAGGCGGTTTCCATCGTTACAGCACCGATCCCAGATGGCTTGTCCCTCATTTCGAGAAAATGCTCTACGATCAGGCCCTTTTATTCCTGGCTTACACGGAAGCCTTTCAAGTGACCGGGAATGTCTTTTTTCCCGAGGTCGCGGAGAAGATATTTGCCTACGTACTTCGGGATATGACGGATTTGCGGGGTGGTTTTTACTCCGCCGAAGACGCCGACAGCGAAGGCGAGGAGGGCAAATTCTATTTATGGACTCAGCGTGAGTTGGAGGAGCTCCTTTCTCACGAAGACGCCAGGGTTGCCACACACTATTTTGCCGTCGAACCGCAGGGAAATTACACCGACGAGCTGAAGGGTGGGTACACCGGATATAATATCCTGCATCGTCAACAGAATTTGGCGGATCTGGCGGCCAGGCTGAAAATGACGGAGGATGCGCTCCGCCAAAAGGCGGCAGCCATCGCCCAAATACTCTTCAAACACAGGGAGAAAAGGAGCCGTCCCCATCGGGACGACAAAATCCTCACCGATTGGAACGGTCTCATGATCGCCGCCCTGGCACGGGGCAGCCGGGTTTGCCGTAAAAAAGCCTACCTCGATGCGGCGAAGTCAGCAGCGGATTTCATTCTGAACCATCTCAGGGACAGGAACAGACGGCTTCTCCATCGCTGGCGGGATGGTGAGGCGGCCATGCCGGGCAGTCTTGACGATTACGCTTTCTTTATCTGGGGTCTGATCGAACTATATGAAGCGGATTTTGATCCGCGGTGGCTGGACACGGCCCTGGAACTGAATGACGATCTGATTCGGTGTTACTGGGATGAAGAACGCGGAGCCTATTATTTCACCCCCGCCGATGGGGAAAAACTCCTTCTGCGGCAAAAAGAGATTTACGACGGCGCTATCCCGTCCGGTAACGCCGTGGCCTCCCTGAACCTGATCCGCTTGGGAAAAATGACGGGGCGGCACGACCTGGAGGAGCGAGCCAGTCTTTTGCTTCGATCCGTTGCCGGGGCGATTCGTCAGATGCCGGGGGGGTGCGCCCAATTCATGACAGCCATCGATTTTTTGGCCGGGCCATCCTCCAAGGTCGTCATTGTCGGCGTGCCGGGGAGGGAAGACACCCGAATCATGTGTGAAACCTTGAACAGTTATTACTTGCCGAGGTTGGTTGTCCTGTTCCGACCTGCCGGTGCGATGGACCCGCTCCTTGTTGAACTGGCGCCTTATGTGAGGGATATGGCTATGATAGACCGTAAGGCGACGGCTTATGTATGCGTCGATCAGACCTGTTCCACCCCCACTTCAGACCCCATGGAGATGATCCGTCGCCTGAAGGGGCCGCCGGTGAAATGAGTTTTGATGAGAACGTTTGCTTTGAACCGCAAATTCCTCTGATTGTCCGACTGGAAGGAACACCCCTCAGATAGGTTACTTCGGGCTTTCCCCGAGGTCTGCTGGCAGGACAAAACAGAAGAGTCCGTCCGTAGCGCTCGGGGAGATTTTTGTTGGCAGGTTGCTTTGCGGAGGAGGCAATCACGCCGTGCCTCGGCGGATTTCCGTGTTACTCATTGTTGTCGCCCCACGCATCGTAGTGAGGGCCTTCGGCGGCTATAATTCATGGATTCGCGGTGACCGCAATAAAATCAAATAATTGTCCAAGCCGGCTGCGTGGAACTTGTCCCGGATCATCGCCTCAAGGGTACGACTCACGTCGGTGCCGGGGCGGGGGGGGTGGCACCGGAGAACGAACCGATTGCCGTATTTAAGGAAACTCGCGCGAACCATATCCCGGGCCAAGTAAATCACCCCGGGCAGTGAAACCGTCTTTTCCTCCAGAATAACCGTCTGGGCCAGAACAATCGTCTGAAGAAAATCCGGAAGGCCGAACTGTTTGATGATCTTAACCGCCAGATAAGGATGATATGTCTCAGTAAAAGTTTCGTCAATTTCCTCTGATTCGGGTTCGATTGTCTTTTTGTACAGCGCCATCATTTGCCGCCCGATTTCCAGAAACAGTCCCCCCAGTTCCGCTCGCTGGGCGGAAATGCCCCGAAACCCCATTTGCCAAGCCAGTATGCCGGCCATGACAGATGTGGCGAAACTGCGGGCGAAAAGTCGTTCGGCCTCCGGATCCCAGTTCGCGAACAGCTGGAAGCCTATTTGCATGATCATGACTTTCGTCTGCTGTGTGCCTAGGCGGGAGATGACGTCGTAAAAGGTTGACGCCTCGCCGCGCCTCAGGTTTCCCGTATAAACGGAACCGGCAATATCGTGTAGCCTCAACCAGAGAGCTTCGCCGATCTTATCCCGGGCTGCGTTGATGGCCCGGCGGTCAGCCTCCAGGTTGTCCAGAATGATGAAAATGTCAGGATCGAAAAGCTGGTCCTTGACAAGTTCCATCAGTTTGGCATCGATTTCATCGATCAGTTGAAAGGCCCGAGCATCGTCCATAAATTTAATTTTTCTTCATGATCCGTTTTCATGACCAGTACTGGTACACTATTGCATGACCGGTGACATGTGCTTGATTCAGTAAATCAATGAAATGGTTTTCATGTCATACGGCCGGTTCATCACCTGAAAAGGTCCCTGTCTTGCTCCCTCTTATGGGGCCACAGCCAGGACTGTTTCAGGGAGTGGGGATGCAGTTCGATATGATGTCCTTGAAGGTTTCTGGAACCGAAACCACCCGGTTTTTCGTATAGTCGAAGCAAAGCATGCCGGTCTTGGCCCGGACCACCTCTTTGCCCGTCTTGACGTTGGTCATCCGGTAGAAGAGGTCGAACCCATATTTATCGAGATCCGAAACGGTGATTTCAATCAGCAGGACATCCCCGTGGAACGCCTGGGAAAGATAGGTGATCACTGAATCAACCATGATAATCCCGGGACCGCCGATATCGGATTCCTTGAATCCGTACCGCTTGAAAAACTGAAGACGCGCCTCGTGTAGAAGTGCAAGAACCGCATCATTCCCGAGATGGTTTCCGTAGTTAATATCGCTGATCCGAACGGAAATTTCCGTAGCGAACATGAATTTTTCCGGTACCTCCAGTTCAATACGCGCCATGGTCTATGGATCCTCTTTGGGAGATAGTTTGTCTCGCGTCCACTGTCGGTGTTCATCCTTGAGGTGTTCGAACAGACGGTTCAGCGGCCATTGAATATTCTGGGCGGTCAGACCGCAGAAGATGGGCCTTTCGATCTCCGGCGACGGAAAACCATTCAGGGCCGCATCAATCTGTTCCTTGTTAAAAGCGAGAAACATGATCATCTTGTCCGTCCTGTCCTCGTAAAAATCATCGGGACCGCTGTCAAGAATATCGGCGATCGTTCGATTGCTCTTACCCGAGGCACTGATGACGAAGATGGAATCCTTTAATACACGGTCAAGCGTTTTTCCGATCTGAAGCGCGTTCTCCCGATTGTACCCGTAAATCAGGATGCCGATAGGACCTTTCATGCGGACCTCTTCTTTCTCCCGGAGAATTCTCGAGCAAGTAAAATGCCGGTTAATCGCATATAAAAGGGGTTTGAAAAAATAGCAGGTATAGTTTATGAGCTTTCATGGGAAATGGCAACCCAATTCGCAGGAAGGGACAATGCCAAAAACACTCAAGGATTTGTTATTATCCCCATTTGGCAGAGAGGAGAAGCGATCAATCGAGGCATTCACCGCATCCACGCCACGGTCAAGGCAGGTCGCTCCATCATCTGAAATCATCGTTGCGGGTCGTTATTCCAAGGGCCATATCTTATCCGCAATTGACGAGAAAAACATGATCCGGACCGTCGTAGGCTGTTATTTCATTTATGTTCTTATTAACAATTGACGGCGCCGTGCATTTCTCTCTTCCGCATGTCTTATGGGGACGGGGGAATATCCATGGCTATCCTTTCAAGGCGATCCGGGGTGCCTATGCTGGAGGATCTGGAAATGATGCGGCGTATCGGAATAGGGGAGGGGCAAATTTTACGACGGTACGGACCCGTTTTCATGTCCCTGCGACACCACGGGGAAAATCCTTTCCATACCATGTTACAGGAAAGAAGGATTCCTTCAACTCCGGGTTTCAGGGAGCAAAACACAATGTCCGTTCCAGATTTGCATGTAATCAATCTCCCGAACATCTCCGGTAATCCGGCAGGTTCATACGGAGAGGAGTCGATTCCATGAAGGGCACTCTTGTGAATTGCGGCACCATTCTGATCGGCAGCGTTTTGGGAATTGCCTTGGGGCAATATGTTCCCGAACGGTTTCGTACGATCATGACGCAGGCTTTGGGATTGGCTACGATTCTCATCGGGGTTCGCATGGCTGTTGCCGGCAGCGAGGTCCTGCTGACAGTCGGATGCCTTTTGTGCGGTGGTGTCCTCGGCGAATGGATCAATGTCGAAAAATGGATTGAAAAGGGCGCTGAAAGGCTGAAAAAAAACTTTGCGTCCGACTCTACAACCTTTGTTCATGGTTTTGTCACGACATCGATTCTTTATCTGACAGGCCCTATGACCATTGTCGGGTCCATTCAGGACGGTATTTCCGGCGACACGTCGACCCTTTTTCTGAAAGCGATTCTGGATGGTATTGCTTCGATCGCTTTCGCTTCTATCTACGGCATTGGCGTTGCCTTTTCGGCCCTTTCCGTACTTATCGTGCAGGGGGCGATCACAATATCCGCCTCGTATCTTATTTTTTTGAAAGATCCTGCCGTGTTGCATCCCGTAATATCCACCGGAGGAATCATGATTATCGGGATCGGGTTGAATCTGATGAATGTCACCCGTATCAGGGTGGGAAACTTTTTGCCGGCTCTTCTTCTGGTTCTCGTATGGGTTAGCTTTGCCCGATAACCATTCGAGAATTTCTCTTCACCCAATCGGGTGATGCCGTGTTGCAAAGGCAAAGTGCATAAGGTATCCGTTAGACTGGAAGGGTTGATCACTGCTCTGGTTTACAGATTATACTTGGCAGACAAGATTACCCAACTCTACGGAAAAGGTGTCGTAATTTACCGAGTAGTCAACGGGACATTCGATAACAGCAGGGTTGTCGGACGCGAAGAAGTCGGACAGGACCGCAGCCAGATCATCGCCTCTTTTGATTCGGTATCCCGTAATGCCGAAACTTTCCGCGTATCGCACAAAGTCGGGGTTGCCGTAATCCGTCACAAAGGGGGGAAAGCCTTTTTGTCTTTGTTTCCACTTAATGAAGCCGAAGGCGTTATCGTTCAGGATAAGTATCACCAGGGGGAGATCGCAGCGACGGAGTGTTTCCAGTTCCTGCGAGTTTATCATGAAGCCGCCGTCACCGCAGACGGCAAGGACTTTCTTCTCCGGTGCCAGCATTTTCGCTGCCAAGGCGGTCGGCAATCCTGCGCCCATGGTCGCTAGGGCGTTATCCAGCAGAAGCGTATTCGATTCGTAGGTAGGATAAAGACGACTGAACCAAAGTTTATAAATGCCGTTGTCGAGAGCCAGGATATCTCCTCTTCCCAGCGTTTCCCTTACTTTGCGGACGATGGTTTGAGGGGGCGGTGGCCAGGTGTTTAGGATGTCGGCATCTATTTTAGACTGAATGATTGCCCGCGTTTTAGCGAAAACGGGAAAGCTTCTTTTTTCAGGCAGCCTTTTCCCCAGCTCGCGAATGGTAGTGGCAATGTCTCCGATGATCTCGAGGTTTGGGTTCAAGTTGGGATCCGTGTCAGAGGGGGCAAAGCCGATATGGATGATCGTCCTGTTCACTGAATCGTTCCAGATCGAGGGCGGGTATTCAACGGGGTGATACCCGATGGTGATGACGAGATCGGCCCGGTCCATGCCGCAGTGAACATAATCACGCAGATGGATGCCCGTGGCGAAGAGGCTGGTTGAACAATCATCGGGGATGATACCTTTCCCCATCTGGGTATGGACGACATAGATGCCCGTTTGCTGGATGAAATCGAACAAAGCCCGGGATATAAGGGGACGGTTTGCCCCGCCTGCAATGAAGATAAGCGGCGTTGAGGCCTGTCGAATCATTTTGGCGGCCCGGTCCAGGATGGTCTGGTCCGGCGCGGGGTTGTATAATTCCTGGCGTTTCTGAATGGCGGCATCTGTTCTTTCCCCGGCGAGATCTTCCGGAAATTCGATATGGACTGCGCCCGGTCGTTCTTGTTCCGCCGTTTTGAAGGCGCTTCTGATGATGGTCGGAATCATGTCGGCATCCATAATAGAGACGGCCATCTTGGTAATCGGTTTCATCATGGAAACAATATCCACCAGTTGAAACTTGCCTTGGCGGTTATGGCGCAGTGCCTTCTGCCCTGAAATGGAAATGATCGGTGCCCCGATCAACTGACCGTGGGCGATTCCAGTAACCAGGTTGGTCGCACCCGGTCCGAGGGTGGACAGGCATACGCCCGCCCGCCCGGTCAGCCTGCCGTGCGCCGCCGCCATGAAAGCTGCTGCCTGTTCGTGGCGGGTTACGATAAATTTGATGGAGGAATTGCGTATGGATTCAATCAGGTCCAGGTTTTCTTCACCGGGGAGACCGAAGATGTAAAGGACCCCCTCTTCTTCCAACTGCCTGACAAATAAATCCGAAGCTTTCATGAATGAATCCTTTCTTGGTTACGACCATTGCGTTGCCTTGTTTTATTCTCGCTAAAATCCTATTATTTGCAATCGTTTTTAGAAAAAATATGACGGTAATCCACCAGGTAATTGCACGTTGTCCGCTACACCTTGACATTTTCCATGTCATCAGGACAGGAGGTTGCCCCTGCGTTGCGAAAGCGCTAAAAAATATGTAAATTATCCACAATGTTTGATAGAACCCATGGTGGGTTGTTTATCCGAGCAGTCAACGGGTTCCGGATTACCCAGCCTGAAGGGAGCAACGGGCATGCCTGAGCGGCGAGAAAAACGGTTGACGTCACGTATAGTGAATCTGGAAGAGCAGCTTGCGGCGTTGCGAAGTGCCGAGGTGGTCTTGAAGACAAGTGAAGATCGTTACCGCAAGATTTTTGACTACGCTCCCGTTTCAATTCGGGAAGAGGATGTCACGGCCCTGGAAGCGGCGTTTGACAAACTCCGGGCGCAGGGGATCAGCGACTTTCGTCGGTATTTTGATGAGCACCCGGATTTTCTCGATAAAGCGCAGAAATTGATCAAAATAGTGACCCTCAATGAGGCCACGCTTGCCCTTTACGGCGCCAAAAGCCGAGAGGAACTGGTCGGTGCTCTGGAAAGAACCCTGGTGCCCGAATCCATGTCGGTCTTCCGTGAAGAGTTGGTGGCATTCGCGGAAGGCAAGGAAACATTTGAGGGTGAAAACATCAACCAGACCCTCGATGGACGCAGAATCAACATTCTCGCTAAAATCATCTATCTTCCCAAACCTGGCAGAAGAGAAAAAGTTGTGGTCTGTACGGTGGACATCACTCGAGAAAAGCAGGCCATGAAGGCGTTGGAAGAAGAAATTCTCCAGAATCATCTTATTCTCGAGACAGCCCTCGATGGGTTTTTTATTGCCGATACGAGGGGTAAAATCAAGGAAGCAAATTTGGCCGCCTCAAGAATCACAGGATACGATCGCCATGAACTGATGAAGATGAATCTCAAGGATATTGATGGATGCGTTATCACGTCAGCCGACAAGAAACAGGGCAAGATGCGGAGCTTTCGTCTACATGAACGGTTCGAGAGGACATGCCGCCGGAAGAGCGGAGAGATGATTGATATCGAGGTCAGCCAGAATTTTCTGGAGATCAATGACGAAAAGTTCTACTTTTACTTTTTCAGCGACATCAGCAATCGTAAAAGGGCTGTGGCTGAACTGCATGAAAGGGAAAAAGAACTGGCTGAGCAGTCACAGAAACTGGAGGAAGCGAACGTTGCTCTTCGGGTGTTGTTGAAACGGGTTGAAGCGGATAAGAGAATCCTTGAAGAAGATGTCATGTTCAATATCAAGGATTTGGTCTTCCCCTATCTGGACAAATTAAGAAAAACCGGGCTAAGTACAATCCAAACATCATATCTGAGTGTCATCACGTCAAATTTGAAGGATGTTATTTCCTCCTTTCCCAGCCATTTGCACAATCAGTTTTCGGAACTGACCCCCTCGGAAATCCAAATTGCCAATCTGGTCAAACAGGGAAAATCGAGCAAGGAAGTCTCCGAAATTCTTGGCCTGTCGCCACGGACTATTGAAACCCACCGGCGGAATGTGCGTAAAAAACTCGGTATCCGCGGTCATGGAACCAACCTGAGAACCCACCTGTCCAAATTGGATAATGGGTAGAAAACATACTCATTTATTACCGAATTATCAAGTCTGGTTTTCCGCCTGAATGACCGTAATAATGACCTAAAATGATTAAAGAATTCAATTTCAATGACAGTCGGGAATGTCCGTTGACGTCATCAGAAAACGTAAAAATTCCAACACAACTGGAAATCCAGACAGAGAAAGGAGATACGAAATTGGCTGACGAACTTGGTGTGAAACAGGTAAAATCGGTATGTAACATGTGTCAGGGGGCGGATACCGGTCTCATTGGTTATTCAAAGGATAATGTCCTCTTGAGGGTAGAGGGGGATCCGGATTGTCATCCCTGCTACGGCAGAATATGCGTCAAAAGCCAGTCCACTCCTTTCCAGCTCAATAACCCCAACCGGGTTCTGAAACCGATGATGCGGACGAATCCCGAAAAGGGGATCGGCGTCGATCCGAAGTGGAAGGAGATTTCCTGGGACGAGGCCTATGACATGATCATCCCGCGATTGAAGAAGATCCGGGAAGAGAACCCCCTCAAACTGTGCCTCAACTCGTTCGATTACCCATCGTTGGATATGGCCGGTCCCCTGATGATGGGCTTCGGGGCGCAGTTTTACTTCGGCGGGGCGACTTGGTGCGGCTGGTACCATAATGTCTGCTACCAGTGGCATCTGAGCTTTTTCCGGGAGGCCGATTATGAGAAGTGCAACTACCTGCTTCTCTGGGGAACCCAGGCCGGGCATATCCTGGATGCCCTTCCTGTAAACTCGGCGAAGAAACTGGCGGATGCACGGGCCAGAGGCATGAAGATGGTCGTTATCGACCCGATCTGCACACCCTGCGCCGGGAAGGCCGACGAGTGGATTCCCATTAAACCGGGGACCGACGGTATGCTGGGTCTGTGTTTCCTGAACCTGATGATTAATGAATACGGCCTGATCGACAGGGAATTCATTAAGACGAAAACCAACGGTTCTTACCTGATCGGACCGGACCAGCACTACGTAAGGGACAAGGAAACGAACAAGCCCATGGTCTGGGATCTGGATAAGAACAAGGCGGTTCCCTTCGACGAGGGATCTGCGAATCTCTCTCTGGCCGGTGAATATGAGGTCAACGGAGTCAAGTGTCACCCTGCTTTTGAGCTGATGAGCAACCATTTCAAGAAATACACGGTTGAAAAGGCGTCTCAGGTAACGACGATTCCGGTGGAGACGATCCGGCGCCTTGTAAAGGACTTCGGCAAAGCCGCGCAGATCGGCAGCACGATTGTTGTGGACGGGGTGGAACTGCCCTATCG
>JAAYKM010000015.1 GCA_012522415.1 Deltaproteobacteria bacterium
AGTGGAGGGCCTACCAGAATGCCGATTTTCTGAACTCGCTCTTTCTGGGCGTTCTGGGACGGGGCCCGACCCAGGAAGAATTCAACTTTTACATCACACGGGACCTGAGCCGGAACATGGGACGGGGTGAAGCGTTCTGGTCCCTGGTGGGCACCCGGGAATACGCCGACCGGTTCGGATCGCCCCAGGGGCCCTACCAGGTCCGCTGGAAACACCGGGAGACGGAGACGGATATGGAGATGCGGTGGTGCCGGTGCTACTTCTTCACCAAAGATCCGGCCCTGTCGGGCGGTACCCCCGCGGTCATGCAGTACCTTGGCGTCCGCACCCCATGGGGAAGCTACAGCTTCTCCGTGGCAAGGGCGGTAACGAGAATGTACGCCCATTATGACCAGGAAGTGTGCCCCCATTTCGATTGCGGATGGGGCGCCGGAGACTCCGCCATATTCGATCCTCCTGACAGAACCTCCAACAACGGTGGAGGGGGAAGAAACTACGTCAGAGATCCCCACTTCGCTCAATTTTTGAACGGAACCATCTGGGACAACGGCCAGTACTCCCGTTTCGGATTCTGGTGGAAATCCGGGGACGCTAATACTCAGGCCACCGTTGTCGACCTGGGGGAAAACCGGCCCCCAAATTCGTCGGCTTCCACTGCCCTCTACCTCGTCAATAACTCCGGAAGATCGCCCCACGTCTTTGGTTCGACCAGCCAGAGGATCAATGTCAGGAAGGGGGCACGATATACGGTCAGCTTCTGGGCGGCGGCACGCAACCTTGCATCCCGCGGTGCGGTCAACATCGCCGTGGATCTCCAGTGGACCATTCGCCCCGTCTCCATGGATGCCGGTTCCTATGGATGGACCTTCTTTTCCGGAACCTTTACCGCACCCGATAATTTTGTCGACTTGAGGATCATTTTCGAAGACCGGGGCGAGGTCTGGATCACCGAAATGACCCTGACGGACTCTTAGTCCAAAGAGAATATTTCCCGTTCCGCCTGCGCCGGCCGATCAATGGGCCGCATCCGCGGACTGACCAACCAACAAGGAGGAAAACATGAAGAAAAACAGAGGAAAAGTTCTATGGCTTGCCATCGCGGTTCTTCTTGCGATAACCGGTGCTGTCCACGCTGACAGCGGCGCTGCACTGACCAGAGAAGTCCAGGCCTCCATTACACCCGACAAGGCAATAGAAATGCTCAGGCAGGGGAACCAGCGCTTTGCCAGCGGGCAAACCACAGGGCGGGACTTTCTCGCCCAGGTCAAACAGACCTCCGGGGGCCAGTTTCCCTTCGCTGCCATTGTGAGCTGCCTTGATTCCCGGGTTCCGCCGGAAATCGTATTCGACCGCGGGATCGGCGACCTCTTCGTGGCGCGCGTGGCGGGCAATTTCGTCAATGACGACATCCTCGGCAGCCTTGAATACGCGGCCAGGGTCGCCGGCGCCAGGCTGATCGTGATTATGGGGCATACGGAATGCGGCGCAGTCAAAGGCGCCTGCGACTCGGCGCAGCTCGGCCTGCTCACGGCGACGCTGGCCAACATCAACCCCGCCGTCAATTCCGTGCAGGGAAACTATGAGCCCAGGAGTTCAAAGAACACGGATTTCGTCCAGGCCGTTGCGGAAAAGAATGTGGAGCTGACCATGGGGAAGCTTCGGGACAGAAGCGTTGTGCTGCGCGGGATGCTCGACAAGGGGGAAATCGGAATGGTCGGCGCCATGTACGATGTCAGCACCGGGAAAGTTGAATTTTTAAAGTAGCCGCCTACCGGAGGCTCATTCGAGCTCCCATTCTTTTCGCGCCTCTTCGCAGGAAATGAAATCACCCCGCCCGGCCGTCTCCAGTTACTGTGAAAGGAGAGGCCGGGCGTACTCGTCCTC
>JAAYKM010000016.1 GCA_012522415.1 Deltaproteobacteria bacterium
CTCTCGGACAACAGATCATTCGTTTATTTTTAAGCGGTGCTGCGGCCTCCGAATATACCGAATTGATACCAATGAAGTATTAAAAATATAAAAGCATTTGAGCGGGCTGTTGCGAACAGAACGGTTTTCCGCGCGTTGAAAAAATAGGAAAGGACTTTTCGATGGGGAGTCTGTTTAAGTGGAGGAAATATACCATGGGTCCCCTGATACGGTGGGGCTTGCATCATCCCAATGTGATGAAATCCAGACTGTTTCTCAAGGTGATGCAAGTTTTTCCCGAAAAAATAAGCAGGACCTACGACGCTAAGATCCGCGACGGAAGAGAGGCTGATTTGCTTCTCTTTTCAGAAGGCCTGAACCTTCTGGACAGTCAGCCCCTTCATATTCTGGATTTGTGTACAGGGACCGGCCTTGCGGCGTTTGAAGCGGCGAGGCATTTCCCGAAAGCTTTTGTCACAGGTGTGGATCAAAGTCCCGGTATGATCGAAGCGGCGAAAAGCAAAGTCAAAGAGAGCGAGGTGCCGCGAATCTGCTTTGAACAGGGCAATGCAGTGGCGCTGGCCAGAGAAAAAGAGACTTACGATCTAGTCGTTACGTCAAATGCACCGGTGTATCTGGCAGAGGCCGTCCGGGTACTGAAATCCGAAGGGCATTTGCTGATTGTGTTTTCGTTTGGGGGAAAAATTTTTACAGATGCAGAAAGAGACGTGAGAAATCTTCTTAAAATAAACTGTCTGGACTTGCTTCATCTGAAGCGTGTCGGAGAAGGAATCGTGATCCTTGCGGGGAAGAGTCAGGCTGTTCAAAAGTTGTAGAGGGAGATGGTTTGCATGGAGATCCGGATCATCGGCACAGAATCCCTGGGCGTCAGGGGTCTCAGCTGTGTGGTGAAGGTCGGAAACCGTAAAATATTCATTGATCCGGGGATTTCACTGGGATTGATTCGAAACGGCCGTAAGCCTCATCCGGTCCAAATCGGCGTGGGGGAGATCCTCAGAAAAAAAATCCTGGATGAGTTCGGAACGGCTACCGATATCGTATTCAGCCATTTTCACGGAGATCATATTCCTCTGTATGATGCAAATCCCTATCAATTGGATGTGGCCCAGATCCGAAATATATTACCGGAGTGCAACGTGTGGGCAGATGTTCCGGAAGCTCCGGAAAGTTTTCTGCGCCGCAGGGTTGAAGCGATAGTACTTGGTTTAAATAAAGAGATTGGCGATGCCCGATCTTTTCAGGATGAAAATCTGTCTTTTTTCGGTCCGG
Source organism: Deltaproteobacteria bacterium (assembly GCA_012522415.1). Taxonomy (NCBI): domain Bacteria; kingdom Pseudomonadati; phylum Myxococcota; class Myxococcia; species Deltaproteobacteria bacterium. The sequence goes on from JAAYKM010000016.1 coordinate 1,270, forward strand.
TCCCACACGGTGAAGACTGCAGTCCTCGGAACCGGATCGTGATGACCCGGATCACCGACGGTGAACAGGTGTTTCTCCATGCATCGGATATTCAGTTGTTGGACGAAAAAACCATCGATACGATCCTGGCGTGCGCACCGGATATCGTTCTGGCCAGCGGGCCGCCTCTTTATCGAGAAGAGATTGCGGAAGAAAAATCTGCGATTGCCCGGCAAAATGCCATGAAATTGTCCGAGCACGTGGAACTCATGATTCTGGACCATCATTTGCTGCGGTGCGAGTCCGGATTGGCGTGGCTGGACGAACTGTCTGCGCGGGCAAAAAACCGAGTCCTTTGCGCTGCGGACTATATGGGCACCGGCAGACATTTGCTGGAAGCAAAAAGGACCCGGATGTACAACGACTTGCCGGTACCGGAAAACTGGCATCGGTTCTATGCCGAAAATAGAACCGGCACGGAAAATTATCTGGACATGGCCAGAAAAAGGTATGCTTGGTTCCGTTATTGATTTCCGATCCATTCTTGCAATGTTGTCTTGCATATCAATTGCGCCCATGGAACATTTTCAACACAAATTCCACATCCGATACAATCTTCTCCCCGAATCCACGGCACAAAAATCACCATCCCTCCGAAAAGAAGCGATTTCACTTGTATTGTTCATTAAAGGAGTGGTACTATCAATATGGGCATATGTCAATAACGGAGGTAGTATCAGTATGATGCACAACGGCCGGGAGCTCTATTCACTGAAAGAGATCTACCGAATCGTATACGACGGTTCGCGTACAGCTCCGTACATCGGAAAAGCCAAACGTACGAAAGAACTGGATCCCGGTTTTATCGAGCGGATCATGTTGGCGGTAACAGAAGTCACCGGCTGTGAGATTTGTTCCTATGCGCATACAAATATGGTTTTGGAAGCCGGCATGAGTAATGAAGAGATTCAAGAAATGCTTGCAGGCGTTATGTCGGATCATCCGGAAAGTGAAGCTCTTGC
>JAAYKM010000017.1 GCA_012522415.1 Deltaproteobacteria bacterium
AATGAAGTTCGGCCGCACAGCTCTCTGGGAGATAAAACGCCTTATGAATTTATCAAAGAACATCAAACTATGCTACAGGAACAAGGACTCATTTTGAACTTGGTACATATTTTGGGGTAAGGTCACCTTCGCCGTCAAAGCGCTCCGAAGCATACCGTCGGGAAAACCTTTCCTCTCTCTCATCCCAGGATCCGTATCCAGAAACTTACATCCCTGGGGCCTTAACGCATGCCCTCACCTTACGGCTTATAGTAAAGCCAGCGATTGCTGAAACACCAGGATTTTTCCATAATTCTTGACAGTCCCTTGAAGATATACTAGATACCGCGGAAATACGTCCAGAGTATTCAAATGTGAAGCGTTGTCGGGACCAACAAAATGTGCGAAGTCGTTTTCTACGCTGAGCAGAGGTCCTGTCCTTCCCGGGAAATATTATGTAATAATCGAATAGGAGAGATTTCATGCTGGAAAAACTGGGGAATTACGAATGGGTAGAATCCAGGAAGGATTCTTTCGGCACGTATTACTTCGATCAGAACTTTCTGATTCTTGATCAGAAAAGAGTCAGCGTCTCCATTAAAACCGTATTTACGGAAAAAGGAAAAAAGGAGCGGCTCAACTTCATGAACATTTCACCCCTCGAATTAACCCGTCTGGCGGATCTGCTCGACTACGAAATCAACATTTTCATCCTGGAATGCGATCAACACATGTTCACACATCCCGAATTCGCCGGATACGACAAGGATGGGAACATCCTCTACCACATGTCTAATAATTTTTATCCGATAGAGCGTGGCAGTATTCTCGAAGACATTTTAGACAAAGTCCAAGGGGAGCGTGATAAAACAAAAAAAGACAAGCAGCACTTGAATTGAGTCGACCGGTTATTCAGTCAATGCATGAATGTCATCAACAACGCTAAAACGCCGATAAAGGGGGAGCATTATGAATTATCTCATCGTTTACAGCCACTACAACCCCAACAGCTTCAATCATGTCCTGCTGGACATTCTGACGGATACGTTGGCCGAAAGGCATCAGGTTGAACTACGTGATCTTTATGCCCTTCATTTCAATCCAGCATTAACCGAAAACGATATGCAGTCCTTGGAAAAGGGAACGCCTCCCGAGGATATCCGGGTTGAGCAGGACTTTATCCGCTGGGCCGATGTGATCATCTTTGTCTATCCCATATGGTGGTCAGGTATGCCGGCCATTCTGAAGGGCTACATCGACCGTGTCTTTTCATTCGGCTTCGCCTATACTGTTGATGAATCTGGCTCCAGGGGGCTTTTGGTCGGGAAAAAAGTCTATCTCGTCAATACAACTGGGGCAGACGAGCAAACCAACATTGAGTCCGGGGTATTCCAGAGCATGCACAATTTAACGGATATCGGCATTTTTCAATTTTGCGGCATGGAACTGATCGGACATAATTATTTTACAGCCGTACCGTACGTCACAGACGATGAACGGCGGGTCATGATTTCAAAGTTCAGAAGTGCCGTAGAGCGTCTGTTCAGACAGTAATCGAATCGTGACGCTGGGAACCCAGATCATGAACAAGGAACAAGGTGACCCTCCCAGCCCGTGGGGCGGCATTCTGGCCCCGGGCCCTCGGCCACTACCCAGGGGAAGCTTACGGAAATACGGGAGGCCGATCCTTAGCATCCTCAGCAAGCGCTGCCTTGACAGCGTCATTGACAAGGTCTGATATTGATTTCGATGTTTCTATTGATTTTAGTTTCAGTGCCTTATGTATGGAAGGGTCGAAATACACGGTGGCTTTTTTTGCGGGTGTTGCCATAATGCCACCTCCAATCTTTGTGACATTATAGCGTCAAAACGTTATGACGTCAATAATGGTTTCAGAAAGCGAACGGCAAGTTCACCTGCTGATATGAAGCGAAGCGGAATAGCCGTCCAGTGCAGTGCTTTGTTAGCCCTTAATTGCCTCCAGCTTCTCAGCAGACGAAATAGGCTCCACCCATAATGCTCTTTCCCCTAGATCTTCGAGCTTGTATGGAAGGTTTTTAAGTTCAAATGGTAAATCCAATTTGTAAGCTTCCTCTAACGGGAATTCAAGAATATTTAGTTCCGTACAGTACCTGAGCACCAATTTTAGGTAGCGACGAAGCAATAGTATTGACGGCACCACATTTTTCTTTTTTAGCCAAGACAGGACATCCTGGTCTCGTTTAGAGCTGTTGCATGAGGTGCATGCCCATACAATGTTATCCGCGTGATCAAGTCCACCCCTGTTTCTTGGAATTAGATGATCCATGTTTAAGCGCTCAATGCTGCCGCAGTAGCAACACGATTTTGGATACTTGTATTTTATTTTCTCATCATCATATATAGAACCCACACTCATGGATCCAGATGCTAAACCTTTAAAAAGGCGTGCGCGAATCATATACTGAAGTCGACCATATTTTTTGGCGCCAACTTCAACCGCGTTGTGAGCACCAGCCAAATTAGCATAAGACCAAGCGATATGTTCTTTTACCGTTTTGATTTCTGGCATAAATGGCTACCTGAAGGCTAACGGCGGCAATGACGCGCAAGAAATGGCCGCGCGAGCGCGGCTATTTCTTGTCGCTGTCCATTGCTTTGTTCGCACTGTTTTTATCTTTGATCTCATCAAGGACTTCACGGACCAAGTCTTTGAATTCCTCCCGAATCGAGAAGTTGTCTTTCTCCCATGCATAGTTCGGATATTCATAGACAACGACTTGCCGCAGAAAGTCGTTCTTCATCATCCCGAGTTGGGAAGACATCGTCGTCAGGTGATATCCGACCTTCGACGCATCTAACGTCGTGTCGTATTCGAGCAACTCTTTCTTGAGTTGCTCGCGAGTCAACGACTTCCGCTTCAGGAGAACAGGAAGTAGCACATCTCGGAGCCGTTGGTTCGTAACTCTCTGTCGTGAAAGGTACTCGCGGAGCAGCTTATGCAACTTTTCCTGTGGGTATGTGCCGGGTTCATCCGACATTGGAATTTGGAACTTCTTCTGCTTCTTCACGCGCTCCTGCTCGAACTCCTCAGAAATAATCGAGGTCTTGATGAGGAGTTCGTCTCCGCCAGCCGTTTTGACGTAGTTCAAGACAACAGCGTTGATGTTGACGCTAAAATTGTCAGATAGCCATTCGATCATCCGCTCCAAGGCTGACTCGACCGAGAACCCTACCAAAATGATTCGTTGAGTGTCGTTTATGGTGAGGGTTTCAACGTCGATATCAGGAAAGGACTCGGTGAGAGTTTCCTCCAGACTCTTGCCGGAGTATTCCGAACAGATTTCGCCGAGCTTTTCGATTGTCCATCCGGCAGCGTCGGACGCATAGTCGATTGCCTGGGTAAGGGCCCCACGAGGGAGTTTATCTCTTTTTATCTCGATAATGACAACGTTTCCGGTCTTGTCAATTCCAAGGAGATCCATCGGGCCGGACTTCGACATCGTCTGACGGCCGATGATAACAATGTCAGGCCCGAGAATTGCGGGATTGGATTCCAGCCACGGCTCCAAGTCGTACGGTTCCGTACGGCCCTCATTCTTCAAGTTGGTGGCGATGGATTGGAGCTTGCCGTCCACAATCTGCCACGTCTTTATCTCGGTACCCATCGTTTATCCTTTCTCGTGCTAACAATTAATATACCAACTTGGTTTTTTCGGTTTGTGGAGGCATTATGACTCTTTTTTGAAAAGAATGCCAAGAAAGAAGTGCTTAAAAATCAAATAAATTCAACTTTGAGTACTCGGCATCCTTCGGTGGGCAAACCCATCCATGGCAACTTGGGGCAAAAAATATTGAGGAATTTCTTTTGTGATGTCTCCGGATGTTCGCAAATTACAAAGCCCCCCGGACGCTTTTTTTAATTCCGATGAAGGCTTCCGGGGGATTTTGAAAAACGAGTTGGTTCATCATCGAAGATATGCAACTCGGCAGGAGGCCCAAAAAGAGATCACTGAATATATTGAAATGTTCTACAATCGCCAAAGGCGACAGGCGCGGTTGGGGTATCTTTCTCCCGCAGCGTTTCAAAAAAACTTTGTCAAAGAACAATGTACTGACCAACGTTTTGGTGTCCGCTATTGACGACCAACCTCAGTTTTGGCCCAAAACCGAAGGGGATCCCCCCTCGCATTTATTGAGCAAGCTGACTATTCTTGCGCAACAAGACGTCGAGCAGCCATAACAACTTGCTCCGACTTCGGCTTATAAAAAGCTTCTTGGGGCGGTGATACCGGCACAGGAATGTCAGGCGCTGCTATCCGGACAATAGGAGCCTTAAGGGCGTTAAAAGCTTCTTCTGCGGCAATCGCTGCAATTTCTGCTCCGAACCCACAGAATCGGGAGGCATCATGCAGCACCAACAGACGACCAGTCTTTCGAACTGAATCCAGCAAGGTTGTTTTGTCCAGCGGCACTAGCGTACGAAGGTCGATTATTTCAAGAGAAATACCGTCTTCAGCCAGAATGCCAGCAGCCTCTAGTGCCGTATAAACGCACCCGCCGTAGGTAACTATCGTACAATCCGTACCCGCCCTAACCAATTTGGCTTTTCCTATGGGGATACGTAGATCTCCTTCTGGTACCTCACCTTGCATCCAGTAAAGGGGCAACTCGTCGACAAACACCACGGGATTGGGATCGAATATGGCACTTAAAAGCAAACCTTTAGCATCCGCCGGCGTACTGGGAAAAACGAGCTTAAGCCCGGGGCTGTGTGCAATCCAGGCTTCCAGGTTGTGAGAATGTTGACAACCGGCCCCGAAATTGACGCCGGCTTTGACGCGCACCGTCATGGGGAAAGTACTTTGGCCGCCGCTCATATAACGAAGTTTGGCAGCATGATTGACCAGCATGTCAGACGCCAGCGTCATAAATGGGAAAAACATGATCTCTATTACCGGTGTTAACCCCATGGCTGAAGCGCCAACTGCAAGACCGACAATGGCTGCCTCGCTGACCGGTGTATCTTTGATCCGGCGGGTACCGTATTTATCAAGCAGGCCGAAAGTCGGAAGCCTCGGATCCAGATGAATCGAGGTGCCAACGCCTTCACCGGCCACAAAAACAGTCTCATCCACAGATAAAGCCAGGTCCAGTGCCTGGTTCAAAGCTTGGCCGAATGATATTATAGCCATATAAAGCCTCCTTTAAGAGTTATAGCCGTTGCGGTACTAAAAAATACCTGCTGCGGCAACCTGGATAAAACACGTTAAGAAACCCACAAATCTTCAAGCGCTGCTTCTGGTTCGGGAAACGGACTTTGATCGCCAAATGCTACAGCGGCATCCACCTTGTCAATCATTTCAGCTTCAATGGCATCGCACTGCCGTGGTGACAGGATCCCTTCTTTCACCAAGCGTTCCCGTAACCTTCTGACCGGACAGCGCCCGGCCCACTCATTTAACTCGGCTTTGTCCATGTAATGTCCTACATCATGTTCGCCATGCCCCCGCATACGATACGTAACAGCTTCGATCAGGACCGGCCCATTACCGCTGCGGCAGTAATCCGCCATTTTAAGTGACAGGCCGTAAACAGCTTCCGCATCGTTTCCATCAACAGCTTCGCCCGGCATGTTATAGGCTTGTGCGCGTTTGAAGATATCTTTAATGCACGAATGATCGGCCAGACACTGGGCTCCGGCCCATGCATTGTTCTCGCAGACAAAAAGAATCGGAAGTTTCCAAAGAGCGGCCATGTTCATGGCTTCGTGCACGCTTCCTTCCGCTGCAGCACCATCACCAAAAAACACCACGGTGATGTGCGGCCGGCCCAGATATTGTTGAGCAAACGCTGCTCCCATCGCAAGAGGGGGTGATGCACCTACTACCGTTGAGGTCATGATGGCATTAACGGATGGTACGGTAAGGTGCAAGGTGCCTGCTTTGCCCTTGTTTACCCCGGTAGCCTTGGTCATAATTTCTGCCATCAGCCGTTTTGGATCCGCACCTTTAGCCAGCAAATGCCCGTGGCTGCGGTGGTTGGAGACAATTACATCCTCGGATTGAAGCGCTTTTATAACGCCCGCAGCCACGGCCTCCTGGCCCACAGCAAGAATTTGCATGCCGACCACGCGCGCTTTTTCCCGGGATAATTCTATAATCCTTTCTTCAAATTTACGGATGAGTACCATGTCGCTGTACAGCGCCTTTCGAATATCTGGATCCAACATGGCTTGCTGCATGATTTTCATTCTCCTTTCCGTTTTTCTAATTGCTTGCAGGTCGTGCCGACAAGCTCGCTATCTTAAAACACGCTAAGCGCTTAGTCTATGAAAAGAACAGACTAATCGGAAACCTCACACCTCTTCCTTGGTCTTATACAAGAGTACTGTATTAATCACAATCTGCCACCCTTACAGTTATTGGTGGTGAATAAACCCACACGTCTCCCTAGGCACCCTTTACCGTTACGACAGAGAAGAATTCCTGATCGCAACCCCCTCTGTGCCAACAGCGATGCCGGCAATTGATCCGGTGTAACGCATTCCAGCCACCATGGAACGTGTCGGCATAGCTATGGGAAACGGACATATCATCCGGATCACAATCAGCCTGGATGTCACCCTTATGATGCGTCATTCTCTACATCTCTTGATACATTCACCGGCTCTGCGGAGTGAAACACCTTCATCAACACAAAAAATCCCTTTGACACAGATTTTTCCAGACGGTATATTAAAATTGTGTCAGTTCCTACCGCGCTTCGTTTTAACGTTATGGGAAACATATTTTTTCTCTCACACAATCTATGTCAAGAAAGGTTCGGGGTTTCAAAATAATCAGGTAATCTGAACAGAGTTCCCTTTAATTTCTGATTTATACGCAGTTGCATTCAAGAACATTGCTGTCGTTCCCCCACGGATCATCCGGGGCTTTGGCCTCAACTGACCCGGGGCAAGGCCAACGCCGCACGGGAATTGAGCGCAACCGGTATGAATACAACTTTTATGGGGGTATTTGCGCATGAACAGTAAAAAGGAGCACCCGCGTCAACAAGTTCCCATTTCTCCAGACCCGTTTACCATCGTTGAGAAAGAGCTTCTGGCTAAAAGGACCATCTGCAAGATGGTCATCGAAGCGCCACTTATTGCCCGTAAGGCTAAGGCCGGCCAGTTCATCATTCTGCGCGTTAATGAAGCCGGTGAACGGGTACCCATGACCATTACGGAAAAAGACCTCACCAAAGGCACCATCACCATTTACTATCAGGTTGTGGGCAAAACCACGGCCCTGATGCGCAACATGAAAGTCGGGGATCGGTTCAAGGATGTCGTCGGACCGCTCGGTCAGCCGGACGAAATCGAAAAAGTCGGCAAGGTGGTCATGGTGGGCGGCGGGACAGGAACCGCTGTTCTCTACCACATCACCCAAGCTTACCGGGCCCTCGACAATTATCTGGTCGGCATTGTCGGTGCCAGAGAAAAAGATCTCATCATACTGAAGGAGGAAATGGGAGCTCTTTGCGATGAACTCATCCTTACCACCGATGACGGCAGTTGCGGACAAAAGGGCATCGTGACGGAAGCCCTCATGAATTACTTGAAAACATCTCATGACGTAAAACTGGTCTGGGCCATCGGTCCACTGGCCATGATGAAGGCGGTCTGCGGCATCACACGGCTTTTCCAGATCAAGACCATGGTCAGTCTCAACCCGATCATGGTGGACGGAACCGGTATGTGCGGCTGTTGCCGTGTCACCGCCGGAGGGCAAACCCGTTTCGCCTGCGTGGACGGACCAAGCTTCAACGGCCATCTTGTCGACTTCGATGAACTGCTCAAAAGAAAAGGCATGTACCTGAATCAGGAACGGGAATCCCTCCTGTTCTCTGTCAGATAAATCTGCAAATCACCTCACTCACAGCCAGGAAGGGGACGCAATGATGGAGGAAAAAGCCCAGACTGAAAAAATCAACAGACAGAAAATGCCAGAACAGAACGTCTCATCCCGGATACGCAACTTTACGGAAGTGCCCCTGGGTTACGATCCACGAGCAGCCCGGCGAGAAGCATCCCGCTGCATCATGTGCAAGAATCCGAAATGCGTGGATGGATGCCCTGTCGGTATCGATATTCCGGCTTTTATCAAGCTGATTAAAGAGGGTAAATTTCTTGAGGCTATTTATAAGATCAAGGAAAAGAATTCCCTTCCAGCGGTCTGTGGAAGGGTATGTCCCCAGGAGGATCAATGCGAAAAAATGTGTATCCTGGGATTGAAAGGAGAACCCGTCGGTATCGGCAATCTGGAACGTTTCGCCGCCGATTATGAGTACACCCAGCCACTGGCCGAGGCAAAAAACCCGGCCAAGCTCACGGGGAAAAAGGTCGCCGTCGTCGGTTCGGGCCCCTCCGGATTGACCGTGGCCGCCGATCTGGCCCTCCTGGGGCATGACGTGACCATCTTTGAAGCCCTCCATGAATCGGGCGGCGTGCTCATCTATGGCATTCCGGAATTCCGCCTTCCCAAAGCAATCGTCAAGCGCGAGGTCGATTACCTCAGGTCCCTCGGCGTCAAGATTTACACCGACATGATCATCGGTAAGCTTTTTACCGTTGATGAACTGTTCGAGCGGGGTTTTGAAGCCGTCTACCTGGGTGTTGGCGCGGGACTTCCAGTCTTCATGGGCATCCCCGGAGAAAATCTCAATGGAATCCTTTCAGCAAACGAATTTCTCACCCGGGTCAACCTGATGAAAGGGTACGAGTTCCCCGACGCGGACACCCCGGTTTATGTGGGCAACCAGGTCGCCGTCATCGGTGGCGGTAACGTGGCCATGGACTGCGCGCGAACGGCCCTGCGCCTCGGCGCAAAGATGGTGACCGTCCTGTATCGCCGCTCAAGAAGGGAAATGCCTGCCCGCCTGGATGAAGTCATCCGGGCCGAGGAGGAAGGCATCATCTTTCATTATCTGACAAATCCGATCCGTTATCTGGCGAACGAACAGAACTGGGTCAAAGGGATCGAGTGCATCCGCATGGAACTGACCGAACCGGATGATTCCGGGCGCCGGAATGTCATTCCCATTGCCGGATCGGAACAGATTCTTGACTTTGATACGGTCGTGGTCGCGGTCGGCGCCGGCGCAAATCCGGTGCTTTCATCAACGACACCGGATCTGAAATTAAACTCGAAGGGCTACTATATCGTGGATCCGGTCACGGGCCTTACATCGAAACCCCGCGTCTTTGCGGGAGGTGATATCGTCACGGGGTCGGCCACGGTCATCTCGGCGATGGGTGCCGGCCGAGAGTCCGCCCAGGCCATCCACAAACTGATCATGGGAATTAAAGACGCCCCAGAGACCTGACAACGTGGAAAGGAGATTCATGCATGGCGAAACGGTCCAATCCGGAAACGGTTAAAAAGGCGGCATCCCGGAAAAACAAAGTGACGCCCGGAAGCGCGGAACGTATAGAGACGGATAAACGAATAATCGATACGGGGATCTTTCTCCCATGCTTCTGTCCCCTATGTTCGCACACACTGATTGAAGATGATCGAGTCGTCCTGGATGTCCGGCGACCGTCCGGCCAGAAAGGCAAGATCCGCCTCAGCCCTTATCTGAATGTCCATGAAAGTTCCAGCACGATTTATATTCCAGATGACGAGGAAGTGGAGGATATTTTCTGTCCCCACTGCCATCAATCCTTGAAGGATACGCCAATGCAATGCGATGAATGCGGTTCCGCCGTAGCGCGGTTCATCATTCGCCCCTTCTATAAGGATATCGATTTTTTCATCTGTCAGAAAAAAAACTGCCATTGGCATGGCATTGGACCGGAAACAAAACGGGAAATGGAATTGGAGATCACAGGGTTTAAAAACCCCAAAGATCAACTGGAATTGATCCGGACCGGAACGAAACTCCAATTTTTCTGTCCGACCTGCGGCGCCAAACTGGTACAGGGGGAGGACCTGACAATGGTCGCCGAAGACAGGGAGGGGCGTCTGGCCTCCTTGAGACTCAGTCCTTACCTGAACTTCTTTACGAGCGAATGTTCACTGATGATCCCCGACGAAGAGGACGTGGTGGACTTGCTCTGCCCGGATTGTGGTGAAAGCTTCTGGCAAAGCGAGAAATATTGCGGTCTGTGCGGGTCAAAAGCAGCCAAACTGGACGTCAGGGGAAGTTCGTTCGACGCCGATTTTTACATCTGCATGCGCAGGCAGTGCAACTGGCACGGCTTGAGCGAAAAGGATTGTCGAAAGATCATTTTAGATGATAGTCTTGAATGGTAGGAAATAAAAAATAAAGGGAGTTGAACAAACTATGGCGACAAAAGAATTTCTTGAAGATCGGAAAAAATTGCTGCAGATCATGGAAAAACACGCCCCCACCTTCAAGTATGAAATGACGAAAAAACATCTGTCCGAAGATCAGATCGAACTGATCTATCCCCTCATCGTCGGCTTTGTGGAAAAAGTGTACAAAGAACTCCAGACGGCACCCAAGAAAAAGCTCTGAACTGCCCGCCGGCGACCACCCCTGAAACCACAAAACCCCTTCTCGTTCGGCAACCATGCCCGGAGAAGGGGTTTTGCCCTGCATGACACAGCAATGCCCCCCACTTTTTTGACGGAAAAATTAAGAATGGTGTGTCTTATTTAATCAGACACTACGGTTGTTTTATCATTGACTTGTGAAATGGATTTCCCTATACTCTCCCGCCATATAGTGAAATCAATTTATTGCATGAGGAATGTTATGGAAATTCATGTCAAGGAACTGATTGAAAAAATCCGGAACGATGGGGTTAAAGATGCAGAGGCCAAAGCTTCAGCCATCATCGACGAGGCCGAGTTAAAAGCGCAGGCTATTGTTGCTCGTGCAAAGGATGAGGCATCCCAGATTACAGAAAAGGCGAGGGAGGAAGCGCAAAAATCGGAACAAGCGGGCCGGGAGATTCTCAAACAGGCAGGCCGGGATCTCATCTTGAATCTCCAGGCAAGAATAATTGATCTTTTCAACATCATCGTCAAGGAAGAGGTCTCCGCCGCAATGGATGATAAAATTATGGGTGAAACCATTGTCAGGCTAATCGGATCCTGGAAGGAAGATATTTCCAATCTTCAGATTGTACTTGGCGTACGTGATTATCAGGATTTGGAGATGCATCTCAGGGAAAAGCTCGCCCAGGAAATTCAAAAGGGTCTTGAAATACACCCTTCCCCAACTCTTGAGTCAGGCTTTTTTGTTGCAGTGAAAAATGGCTCCGCATACCACAATTTTTCCGCCGAAGGAATGGCAGCGGTCCTCTCCGAGTCGCTGAACCCCAGATTATCGGCTCTGCTCAGTGAAGGGCTGAAAGACAAACCGGAGGGATAAGGTTTGTTGAATCACTATTACTACACGGTAGCCTCGCTGCCCCTGCTCTCTTATGATTCAGAGAAATTCATGTCTGAAAAAGAATTTCTCGTCTGTTGTGAATCGACCGTAACCGAAAAGGACTTTCAACTACTGAAACGGATCTCTCTTGTGCCGCCGAGCCGTGATGAATCCACCCATCCGGTTTTAGCCAAATGGAACAGCTGGGAAAGAGGCCTTCGGAATGAGCTTGTAAAGATGAGGGCCGGGCGCAAAGGAGTGGACAGCGATAAGTACATTGCCCCGGGAGTCATGGAAACGGATCTGCAGAACCTTGCACGTGACGCCTTTGGCTCGGCAACACCAATCGAAGCGGAGAGGGTTCTCGAAAGAGCACGATGGACGTATCTGGACAACCTTGAGGCGGGCCATTATTTCGATCTTGGAAAATTGATTGTGTATTATCTGAAACTGCAATTGCTCTGGAGAAAATCAAACATAAACAAAGAAAAAGGCCGGTCCAACTTCGAGGAGATTTATTCAGCCATCACGGGTAAAAGCGTTTTGCAAAAAAACAGATCGGATTGATTCATTGAAAATGTTTTAATCTACAGGGGTTCTTATGGCGGAAGTACAAAATACGAGCAGGGTCGTTGGTGTTAGCGGTAATATGGTCACCGTCGAATTTGATGGGAAAATTCTCATGAACGAGGTGGGTTATGTGAAGCTCGAAACACCGGAGGGAACCAAGCGCCTTAAGTCCGAGGTAATCCGGGTAAGGGGCAATCGGGCCGACTTGCAGGTATTCGAAATGACCCGTGGTATCGGAGTCGGCGATACAGTCGAACTTACGGGGAACCTTTTGTCCGTGACATTGGGCCCGGGACTCTTGGGTCAGGTTTTCGACGGCCTGCAGAACCCTCTCCCCCAATTGGCCGAGGAGTGCGGTTTCTTTCTGGACCGTGGTGTTTATCTTGAACCAATGCCTGACAGGGAATGGGAGTTTACCCCTGTGGTTAAAACCGGAGACACCGTGACAAGAGGGGATACCCTGGGAACCGTTCCGGAGGGGATTTTCAACCATCATATCATGGTGCCCTTCAACATGTACGATACATATAAAGTCAAATCGATTGCTCCAAAAGGGGAATACCGGGTCATTCAGAACATCGCTGAAATCGAAGACGCCAAAGGGAATACTTATCCCCTCACCATGAAATTTGAATGGCCCGTAAAGCGAGCCATTGACGCCTATGCGGAACGCCTTAAACCGATTGAACCCATGATTACCAAAGTTAGACTCATCGACACCTTTATCCCTGTCGCAAAGGGTGGCACATATTGTATTCCCGGGCCGTTCGGCGCCGGCAAAACGGTCCTGCAACAGATCACCAGCCGCAACGCGGACGTGGATGTCGTCATTATCGCGGCCTGCGGGGAACGAGCTGGGGAGGTGGTTGAAACTCTTAGAGATTTCCCTGAACTGGTGGATCCAAAAACGGGCAATTCCCTCATGGAACGGACCATCATCATCTGCAACACGAGTTCAATGCCGGTTGCCGCACGGGAGGCCTCCGTATACACGGCCCTGACTCTCGCCGAATACTATAGACAAATGGGTTTGGACGTTCTCCTGCTTGCAGACTCCACATCCAGATGGGCGCAAGCGATGAGGGAAATGTCGGGCCGCCTGGAAGAGATTCCCGGCGAAGAAGCTTTCCCCGCCTATCTTGAATCGGTTATCGCCTCCTTTTATGAAAGGGCGGGACTGGTCAGACTCAAGGATGGCTCATGCGGATCCGTCACCATCGGCGGCACGGTCAGCCCGGCAGGGGGAAACTTTGAGGAACCAGTAACCCAGGCAACTCTCAAGGTCGTCGGGGCCTTCCACGGCCTTTCAAGGGAAAGGTCGGATGCGAGAAAATACCCCGCCATCGATCCCCTGGAAAGCTGGAGTAAATACAGAGGATCCGTTGATCCGGCCAGAACGGACTACGCCTGGAACATTCTCTTCAACGGAAATGATGTCGCCCAGATGATGAAAGTCGTCGGAGAAGAAGGGACAAGCATTGAAGACTATATCGTATACCTGAAAAGCGACATTCTCGATTCCGTTTATATGCAGCAGAATTCCTTTGATCCTGTGGATAACGCGGTTTCCGTCGAGAGACAGAAACATATTTTTGATATTGTCTTCAGAATCCTCTCCGCAGAATTCGACTTCCAGATCAAGGATGAGGCGAGGCAATACTTTAACCGAATGCGACAACTCTTCCTGGATTACAACGGTGCAAGATGGAATACGGACGAATTCGCGGCAAAAGAACGGGAGATAGTGGATTTGCTCTCGTCGAAACAGAAAGGTCTTGACGAAAATGCGGCAGGATGACTGGAAACAAACATATAAGGGATAGGGGAAATGCGCAAAGTTTACAGCAAGATCGAATCGATATCCGGAAATGTCATCACCGTTTCCGCAGACGGAGTGAAGTATGAAGATCTGGCCGAGGTGACTTCCGCCCACGGCAAGTCTCTGGCACAAGTGATCAAGCTCGATGACGACAAGGTCTCCCTTCAGGTTTTTGCCGGATCCCGGGGCATATCGACGGGCGATGAAATCAGGTTTCTGGGCCATCCCATGAAGGTGTCGTTTTCCGAAAATCTGCTCGGCAGGATTTTTAACGGAGGCGGCAGGCCAAGGGATAAAGGTCCCGAATTAATGGAAAACCTGATCGAGATTGCCGGTCCTTCCGTCAACCCGGCGAAGCGAATCATCCCACGAAATATGGTCAGAACAGGCATTCCCATGATCGACGTGTTCAATTCGCTGGTCGAATCTCAAAAACTTCCCATTTTTTCGATTTCCGGGGAACCTTACAATGAACTTCTCGCACGGATTGCCATGCAGGCCGAGGTGGATATGATTATCCTCGGCGGCATGGGGCTCAAATATGATGATTATCTTTTCTTCAAGGAAACCCTGGAGGAAGGGGGCGCTCTCAGCAGGGCCATATTTTTCGTGCATACGGCCTCGGATCCCATCGTGGAATGCCTCCTGGTTCCCGATGTTGCCCTTGCCGTAGCGGAACAGTTTGCCCTCCAGGGGAAAAAGGTGCTGGTTCTCCTGACCGACATGACCAATTTTGCAGACGCAATGAAGGAAATCGCAATCACCATGGAGCAGGTCCCCTCAAACAGGGGCTACCCCGGTGACCTATACAGCCAGCTTGCCTCTCGATATGAAAAGGCGGTTGACTTCGCCGGAGCGGGCTCCATCACCATCCTTGCCGTGACCACCATGCCCGGCGATGACGTGACGCATCCCGTCCCCGATAATACCGGCTATATCACTGAAGGCCAATTCTATCTGAAAAACGGGAGGATTGAACCATTCGGGTCTCTGTCGCGGCTTAAGCAACAGGTCAACAACAACACACGGAACGACCACCGGGCGCTGATGGATGGCATGATCAAACTTTATGCCGCCTCCAGGGAGTCCGTCGAAAAGAAATCCATGGGTTTCAGAATGTCCGCCTGGGATAACAAACTGCTTAAGTACGGAACGATTTTTGAAAAACAGCTTATGGACCTGTCCGTAAACATCCCCCTGGAGAAAGCGCTCGACAAGGGATGGGAAATTTTAGCCGAATGCTTCACCCCTGAAGAAACGGGCATGAGAACAGAACTCCTCAATACGTTCTGGCCTGAAGGATAGCAGCAAAAAAATGGCGAAAATCAAACTGACGAAAAACGAGCTGAAAAAACAGAGAGACGGCTTGAAGCGTTTCAGCCGATATCTGCCCACCCTCATGCTTAAGAAGCAGCAACTTCAGCTTATCATCAGGCAGGTTGAGACCTCCCTGGAAAGCAAAAAAAAGGAGCGCGATA
Organism: Deltaproteobacteria bacterium; assembly: GCA_012522415.1. Taxonomy (NCBI): domain Bacteria; kingdom Pseudomonadati; phylum Myxococcota; class Myxococcia; species Deltaproteobacteria bacterium. The sequence continues at coordinate 15,214 of JAAYKM010000017.1, forward strand.
AATTTAAGGAGGATATTTTTTCGTGGATCGATGTTTTTGGTGAGGAGATCGGTTTTGATGAATTTGTAAAAATGAAATCGCTGATCATCGAAGACGGAAATATTGCGGGAGTGGACATCCCCGTATTCAGGGGGATTGAGTGCGAGCTGCCCGAATACGATCTTTTTATCCAGCCACTGTGGATCGATACAGCTGTCGAAAACGTCTCCCGACTTCTTGCCTTCGATGAAGAGGTAAAAATTCTGGAAAAACAGCTTGAACTTCTCGATGAAGAACTTCATGTAACCACGCAGAGAGTGAACCTTTTCGAAAAAATTAAAATCCCTGAAGCGAGAAAGAACATCAGGGTAATCCAGATCAACCTCGGAGATCAGCAGACGGCAGCCGTTGTAAGGGGAAAGATGGCCAAGAGCAAATTGGTGAAGGTTCCGTAATCATGATTGTCAAAATGAAAAAAATATACGTCGTCGTGCTGGATTCCTTCCGGGAACAGGCCCTGTTGAAGCTCAGGGACATGGGGCTGGTACACGTCGATTTGGAAAGGGACCGATCGAGTGAGGCCCTTAATTCCCTTATAGCGAAAAAAGCGCTTTTCGAACGGGCCCTCCTGACCCTGTCCCAGATCAAGAACAAACCTGGTACCGCCCAATCCACTCCTTACCGTTTCAGTGAAGCGGAAAAAACAGCGAGGCGAATCGCCGCCATTCAAGAGGACCTGAAGCGCCTTGAAGATGAAAGGGAAAAAATACGAAGGGATCTTTCCATTTTTGCCCCCTGGGGTGATTTCGATCCTGCCCTTGTTGAAGAGCTCGGGGAAAAAGGAGTCCCCCTAAGATTTTTCCAACTCTCAAACAAACAGTTCAACGCTCTCCCGGAGAACATCGCGTATTTAACAATATATGCCACAAAGGACGCCACCTTCATCATCGTGGCGGATTTTGATGGAACGGCATCGCAATGCGTTCCGACGGAGCCTTTTATTTTTCCAAAACGGAGCATGTCCGGTCTTGCAACGGATCTGGAAAAAAATAACGTGTATGCCGACAATCTGAAAAATGAGCTGGCATCCCTGACCTCCCAAACACCCCTTCTCACTCACGGTCTTGACGAATTGACAGCGATCCTGGAATTCGAATCGGTCAACACATCAATGGGCACCGAGGACAGGTTTGCCTATCTATCTGGCTATATCCCCGTTGACAAGCTCGAATACATCAGGAAGGAGGCCGCCAAAATGAACTGGGCCCTCCTGGTCCGGGATCCTCAGGATCATGAGATGCCACCGACACTCATCAAAAATCCGAAATGGGTTGAAGTGATTCAACCGCTTTTCCGATTCCTCGATACCACGCCAGGCTACCGTGAATTCGATGTGAGCCTTATCTTTCTCTGTTTCCTCAGCCTCTTTACGGCCATGATTATCGGGGATGCCGGATATGGCATGATTTTCCTGGGGCTGACCCTTTTTATGAGAATGAAACTGAAACAGGCCCCTCCCCAGGCATTTATCCTGCTCGCCGTCCTGAGTATCTCAACGATGGTCTGGGGTGTGATCACCGGTACATGGTTCGGTTCGAAAACACTCGGGGAAATCCCCCTGCTCAAGGCATTGGTCATACCGGAAATCGCCAGCCTGGGCCCGAAAGATACAACGGCCATGATCGAGCAGCTCTGCTTTGTCATCGGCATGACACAGTTGACGATCGGGCTCCTCATAAGCTTCGTCAGAAAAATGCCTTCCCTTGCAGCAATTGCTGAACTCGGCTGGTTTTTAATCCTCTGTTGCATGTATTTTGTTGCAAGATACTTTGTCTTAGGGGTGCCCCTTCATTCCGCAACCATACCCCTTTTTGCCGCAGGCTTTACCCTTGTCTTATTTTTTTCGGAACAGAAAGGGGGAAACATCGCAAAAGGTGTCTTGTATGGAATCCTGTGGTCTCCCATGAAATTCTTGAACAGTGTCAGCATGTTTGCGGATCTTGTTTCTTACATTCGGTTGTTTGCGGTTGGTCTTGCAACGGTGGCGGTGGCGCAGAGCTTCAATGTCATTGCTTCCCGCTTTGAGGGACTCGGGGGAGCGATTGCGGCGGCGTTGATTCTTCTGCTTGCCCATACGTTTAATATGGCTATGGCGCTGTTGGCGGTCATCGTGCATGGAGTGAGGCTCAACATGCTGGAATTCGGCGGAAAAGTTGGAATGGAATGGAGCGGGTACGCGTACAATCCATTCAGGAAAAAAGGACTTTGAAGCCATCCGATTATCTGAACAGGGCAACTTGCAATCCTGTATAAAAGAAAGTATAAAGGCGAAGCTTGACGCCGAATAAAAGAGAGGGGTGTACTATATGGCTTTAGGGCAGATGGGAATCGGAGCTGCGTTTGCTCTGTCGGCAGCGGGGTCGGCAATCGGTATTGGTATCGCCGGTATGGCCACGATCGGGGCATGGAAAAAATGTTACGCCGAAAACAAACCGGCGCCTTTTATTCTGCTGGCTTTCGTCGGCGCGCCGTTTACTCAGACCATTTATGGCATGATCCTCATGAATCAACTTCTGGGCGCGGCAGGCAAAGCCGACCCCGGCCTGATCTTGGGGGCGGGTCTCTTCGGCGGCATCGGGATCGGCATGTCGTCCTGGTTCCAGGGAGCAGCCGGCGCAGCGGCCGCAGACTCACTCACCAGCACGGGAAGGGGCTTCACCAACTACCTCATCATTCTGGGACTCATAGAATCCGTTGCGCTTTTTATCATGGTTTTCCTGATGGGAATCCTGAAATAGATATGCGTACCGTTTTCATTTTCATCACATAGCAGGTCAGCATCAACAGGGAGGCTCATGAACAGCAATCTCAGTACGTTCAAGTCTTTTTTGCTCATTGAACTGGATAATCTTGTGGAAGCGATCGAGCAACTCGTTGTGGCCTCCAAGGAAAAATACAAGAAGCGTGGGATCAGCCAGGCGGTACTGTGTGCAAACACCGCTTTTTTCGAGAAAGAAATTTGGGGAATCAGCACGTTTCATAACCACCTCAAAGATTTGAAGCTGCCGGATATCACAGAGGAAGAAGAAATGGCCAAGGTATTTAAAGACCTATTCGCCGATTGGGTCAAATCCCATGATCTTCCCCCGGCGCTGATTCCCCTTGTGGAGATCAAGGTCAACAAAGTTCTTCGCTACGTCAGGCAGGAACAGGATCCTCCGCTAAAATAACCCGTCCCCATTTGCGACATCCGCTCCCTCGTCAGATTCTGCAATCTACAGCATGTGCATTTGTTGGCCCGTTCGTGAAGAATGCTCATCCCCTGCCCCGGGAACCCGCCATGCCAATCCGCATCCCCGTCTTTCAATCAAATATCTAATCATTTCATCGAACCGTTTTAATCTTTCTTTCAACTGAACGGGTTCATGGGGGATAAAATATCGTTCCTCTTGCCACCCGTCATATTTATTCCTTCGTATATCCAGTCACTTACAAGATTATCAAAACAGAATACCCACTTGGCACGATCATTTCATATATAAAGACAAAAGCAATCATGAAAATAAAAATAAGAAAAGGGAGGACAAAAACCATGAAAAAAACATTGCAAACACTAATCGTCGCGACTTTCGTCGTACTCATCACGGCAACATTCGGATTCGCAGAATATGC
>JAAYKM010000018.1 GCA_012522415.1 Deltaproteobacteria bacterium
AATGAAGTTCGGCCGCACAGCTCTCTGGGAGATAAAACGCCTTATGAATTTATCAAAGAACATCAAACTATGCTACAGGAACAAGGACTCATTTTGAACTTGGTACATATTTTGGGGTAAGGTCACCCGCATGGCCGCCCGCCCGGAAAGCCGCGGCGGCCTGCTTCCCTCTCGTCCAGGCACAGGAAAAAGGGAAATGAAGAGAAAAATACAGAATGTCATGGTAACAGGCGGAGCCGGGTTCATCGGCTCGAACTTCATACATGACATGTTCGGCGACCCGTCCTTCGACGGACGTATCGTCAACGTGGACAAACTGACCTACGCGGGCAATCTGGAAAATCTCGCCGGAATCGATGAAAAGTTCGGCGGCAGACGGTATTTTTTTGAAAAGGCCGACATCCAGGACTACGGCGCCGTCAAGGCCATTCTCGGCCGGTACGACATCGACACCGTCGTCCATTTCGCGGCGGAATCCCATGTGGACCGGTCCATTCACGGACCCGCCGAATTCATCCTGGCCAACATCATGGGCACGTTCAACCTGCTGGAATGCGTCAGGGAAGCCTGGAGAGACCGCTGGGACGTCCTGTTTCACCACGTCAGTACGGACGAGGTGTACGGGTCCCTTGACGACGGGGGGTATTTTTTCGAAACCACGCCCTATGACCCCAAAAGCCCCTATTCCGCCTCCAAGGCCTCGTCGGACCACCTGGTCAGGGCGTACCATCACACGTACGGCCTGCCCGTCACCCTGTCCAACTGCTCCAACAACTACGGTCCCTACCAGTTCCCGGAAAAGCTCATCCCCCTGATGATCCTGAACATGAAAAACGGCAAACCCCTGCCCGTTTACGGTGACGGCAAGAACGTTCGCGACTGGCTCTACGTCAGTGACCACAACCGCGCCCTCCGACTTATCGTCACGGGGGGGCAAACGGGGGAAACCTACAATATCGGTGGCGAAAACGAGTGGGAGAACATCCGCCTGATCCATGTCCTGTGTGAGAAAATGGCCGAGGCGACGGGGGAGGACGCGGAACGCTTCAGGGGCCTGATCACCTACGTGAAGGACCGGGCCGGCCATGACCGGCGCTACGCCATCAACTGCGACAAGCTTAAAAACGACCTGGGCTGGCGCCGGACCGTGGACTTCGACGAGGGTCTCGCCAGAACCGTCCGGTGGTACCTGGATAACGAAACCTGGCTCAACCACATTCTCGACGGCTCCTATCAGAATTGGATTCACCTGAATTACGGCGGAAGATAAGATTTCTCGTCGCTGCGACACTCTTTTTGTCACTTCGAACGTCCCCCTTGTCACTTCGAACGAACGTGAGAAGTCTTGAACGAAACGCATTGGGAGAACCGAAAGGGCAGGATTTCTCCCTCCGGTCGAAATGACAGCGGTCCCCGTCGAAATGACATGGTGGGTGCCACTCGACATGACATAGGTGGAAGCGCCTCGAAAGGACATGGGTGCTTCTCTTCGAAAGGATATTCTTTTTTGTCACTTCGAACGTCCCTTTCTGTCACTTCGAACGAATGTGAGAAGTCTTGAACGAAACGCATCGGAAGGCAGTAAAAAAGGATCTTATCAACCAGGGAAGCTCATTCAATCCCACATGAGGAGTCCCGAATGGTTTACACAAAAAGTTATTATGTGTATTTGCTGGCCAACTGGAACAACAAGGTGATTTACGTCGGGGTGACAAATGATTTGCCCCGCAGAGTGTATGAACATAAAAATGAGCTGATCGAAGGGTTCACTCAAAAGTACAATATCAACAAATTGGTTTACTTTGAGGAAACAAACGACATAAACGTCGCAATAGCCAGGGAAAAGGAAATAAAAAAATGGCGCAGAGAGAAAAAGGACAGGCTTATTGAACAAATGAACCCGAATTGGAAGGATTTGGGAGAAATGTTGTGAGATTGCCGGAGAGACAAGATTTCTCCCCGGCTTGCGCCGGGTCGAAATGACATAGTGGGCGCGCCTCGAAAGGACATGTGGGCGCGCCTCTCAATGACATGGTGGGCGCCACCCGACATGGTATTTTTTTGTCATTCCGAATCCCGCCGTCAGCCTAAAATGTCATTCAGAATCCCGCCGGAGGCGGGTGAGGAATCTTAAACGAAACACTTTGGGACGGCGGGAAGGAAAAGATTTCTCCCCGGCTTAACAGCCGGGTCGAAATGACATGGTAGCTGGGCCAAAATGACAAAAGGGAAAGGCAAAACAGAGGAGCGGCCTGAATGTCCCTCAAGCAAAAAACCATCTCCGGCCTGACCTGGAGCTTCATCGACAGCTTCGCCAACCAGGGGGTTTCCTTTATCGTGGGCATCATTCTCGCCCGCCTGCTCACACCCCAGGAATTCGGCCTCATCGGCATGCTGACGATTTTTATCGCCATCTCCCAGTCATTCATCAACAGCGGGTTCTCCCAGGCCCTGATTCGCAAGCAGGACTGCACCCAGCAGGACTATTCCACCGTTTTCTTCTTCAACATCGCCGTCGGCGTTTTTTTCTACCTCCTGCTTTTCGCCGCCGCCGGCGCCATCGGCCATTTTTTCAACGAACCCATGTTGAAGCAACTGATACGGGTACTCGGCCTGTCCCTGATCATCAACGCCTTCGCATTAATTCAGACCACCCTGCGCACCAAACGCATCGATTTTCGGCTGCAGACGAAAATATCCCTTGTCGCGGCGGTCCTTTCCGGCCTCATCGGCATCGTCATGGCCTATACGGGCTACGGCGTCTGGAGTCTCGTGGCAAGAATCACCCTGGGATTCTTTTTCTCATCCCTCCTGTTGTGGTACTGGAACAAATGGCGGCCCTCCCTGGTTTTCAGCATGGTCTCCTTCAGAACACTGTTCGCCTTCGGCGGCAACCTCCTCATCAGCGGCCTCCTCGACACCCTCTACCGCAACATCTACTACGTGATCATCGGTAAATACTTCAGCGCCGCCGAGCTGGGCCATTACACCCGGGCCGAACAGTTTAAGTCCCTCCCTTCGTCCTACCTGCAGTCCGTCATCGGCCGGGTGAGCTACCCGGTTCTATCGAGCATCCAGGACGATCCGCCCCGCCTGAAGGAAGCGTATAAGAGAATCATCCGCAGTTCCATGCTCATCACATTCGTCTTGATGCTGGGCCTGGCCGCCGTCGCCAAACCCACGGTCTTCGCCCTGATCGGCCCCAAGTGGGAACCCTGCGTCATCTACCTGCAACTGCTTTGCTTTGTCGGCATGACTTACCCCCTGCACGCCATCAACCTGAACATGCTTTATGTGCAAGGCAGAAGTGATCTTGCCGTGATCATTGAAGTAATTAAAAAAGTGTTGGCCGTACCCGTCATAATCGTCGCTATCTTTTTTGGAATCAAAGCAATGCTTCTGGGGATGATACTGCTTTCCTTCATTGCTTATTATCTCAACAGCTACTGGTCGGGACGCTTAATAAACTATTCCTGGATTGAGCAGATAAAAGATGTTACTCCCTCTTTCATTATTGCCGCCGTAATGAGCGCCATCGTATTTATCGAAGGCATGTTTTTTAGGCTGCCGCCATTACCCATGCTGCTTATTCAGGTGGTAACCGGTGCACTGATAACCTTCAGTATATGTGAGGGATTGCGTTATAAGGATTATCTCTATCTTAAAGATATCATTAAACAAAATTTTCAGAACAAAGGCAAATCCCATGAATTCGATCAGGAAACGCCTAAACAAAAATTTCTATTTTAAGAAGGCAAGCGAAGCACTTAAAGTCATTAGATATTCTATAAATGCCAAATATTATTGTCCCGTCTGTAATAGAAAAATTAACCGTTTTCTTCCTTTACACAAATTTTACTCCAACAATGCCAAGAAATATGGCTATCCCTATAGCGGGCGAGCAGAAACTCTGAATTACCAAAGTTATTCATGCCCAATTTGCAGGGCAGCCGACCGGGACCGGTTATATGCATTATATGTTCAAAACTATTTTACGAGCATAAAGAAGGACAAGCAGATCAGTATAATAGACATTGCTCCATCCGCTCCCCTATCCGGCTACATCCGAAAAATCATTTCCGAGTCGAAACACAGCGTGTCTTACAGAACAGCGGACATAGCAAAAGAAGATGTTGATGATAAAATCGATATCACAGATATGCCGTGCTACGACAACAATCAGTTTGATTTTTTCATCTGTTCTCACGTGCTGGAGCATGTATATGACGATAACAGGGCACTGTCGGAATTGTATCGCATTTTAAAACCGGGAGGCTCCGGCATCCTTATGGTCCCCATCTGTCTTGCCATTGAAAAAATCGATGAAGATCCCTCTATAACAGACGAAGCTGAGAGATGGCGACGCTTCGGTCAGAATGATCACGTACGCCTCTATTCCAAAAATGGTTTTATAGAAAGGGTCGGCAAGGCTGGTTTTGTTTTGCATCAATATGGGAAAGAATATTTCGGGGGAAAAACGTTTATGGAATGCGGGATAACCGATCAGAGCGTTTTATATGTCGCTGAAAAATCTGTACTTGAGCATGAACCCAATAAGAAAAGGTAGTAAGATTCCTCACGTGCCTTCGGTGGTTCGGAAACATAATAGGACATAACAAGAAAAGGTATGTCATTTTGACCATCCCTCGTGTCATTTCGAGGAGCGCCACCCATGTCATTTCGAGGAGCGAAGCGACGAGAAATCTTGTCCTTCACACCGCCCCAAGGCGTTACGTTTAAGACTTCTCACATTCGTTCGAAGTGACAGAAAGGAATGTTCGAAGTGACATGAAGAGATGCTTGAAGTGACAAGGCGGCATCAGCCTCCATATCATTTCGACTCGGCATCAGCCACCCATGTCATTTCGACCCGGCGAATGCCGGGGAGAAATCTTAACCCGTGCGGTTTCGGAGGTGGCGGTGCGTTTAAGACTTCTCACATTCGTTCGAAGTGACAAAGAGGGACGTTCGAAGTGACAAAGAGGGGCGTTCGAAGTGACAAAGGATAAGGACCCACTAAAATGGATAAAAAACAAACCGACCCTGTTTACGTGACCCGGCCCTTCCTGCCGCCGCTGGAGGAATTTTACCCGTATCTTCAGCAAATCTGGGAAAAGAAACAGCTCACCAATGGCGGGCCCTTTCATCAGGAGTTGGAAGTCCGGCTGGCCGATTACCTGGGGGTGGAACACCTGGCCCTGTTCGCCAACGGCACCCTCGCCCTCATGACGGCCCTGCAAACGCTGCGGATCACCGGCGAGGTCATCACGACGCCCTTTTCCTTTGTCGCCACGGCCCATTCCCTGCTCTGGAACGGCATCGAACCCGTCTTCGTGGACATCCACCCGGAAACGTTCAACCTCGACCCGGATAAAATCGAAGCAGCCATCACCCCCCGCACCACGGCGATCATGCCGGTGCACGTTTACGGCAAGCCCTGCAACCTAGAAGGCATCCAGCGCGTTGCCGACACCTACAACCTCAAGGTCATCTACGACGCCGCCCACGCCTTCGGCGTTCACTACAAAGGCAAAAGCCTCCTGGCCCACGGCGATCTTTCCACCCTGAGCTTTCACGCCACCAAGGTTTTCAACACCTTTGAAGGGGGCGCCATCGTCTGCCCGGACGCAAACACAAAAAAACGGATCGATGATTTAAAGAACTTCGGCTTCCACGACGAGGTCACCGTCGTCACCCCGGGCATCAACGCCAAGATGAATGAAGTCCAGGCGGCCTTCGGCCTTTTACAGCTCAAGCATGTCGATAAAGCAATCGGAAGAAGGCGGGAAATAGACAAACGATACCGGCAGAAACTGGCAAACGTCGGCGGCATCTCCCTGCCGGCCCTGCCGGCAGACACAAAGTACAATTTTGCCTACTTCCCTATTCTGGTTGAGAAAGAATATCCCCTGACAAGAGACGAACTTAATGACAAGTTGAGGGAGCACGGCATTTTCCCCCGGCGCTATTTTTACCCCCTCATCAGCGATTTTCCCATGTATAGGAACCGGCCCTCGGCAGTGAGGCAAGACCTGCCCGTGGCCCATGATATTGCGGATCGTGTCCTTTGCCTGCCGATCTATCCGGATTTGGAGGCGGAAAACGCGGTGCGGATAATAGCCGTGATCGAGGCCCCATAGAATTAAGGGCATTTCGAGGAGGGTCCCCCATGTCATTGCGGGGAGT
>JAAYKM010000019.1 GCA_012522415.1 Deltaproteobacteria bacterium
AAAACCATGCTCCTGAAAGGCCCGCTTGTACTCGTAAAACTGGCTCCGGGACACGTTGTGACAACGGCATGCCTCCGATACGTTCCTGATCCTCTCGGCGAGCTGTAGCAATGTGAGCCTCTTCTGTCTCTTTTTTTCAATATAACCCAATAATCTTACCAATAATTACAGCAATAGGTTGATTGTTTCTATCATAAGTGTTTGAAGAATTTGCCCCTGAGTAAGGTTTAACTTTAGTGGCGGTTACTTCCCATTTATTAGAAGAGTTAGCTCCTGAATAGGGTTTAATGGTCTTCCCGTCATATGTCCAAGTATTTGAAGAATTAGATCCAGAATATGGCTTAAATTTTTTACCATCAAATACCCATGTGTTTGAAGAGTTTGCTCCACTTTTCGGCTTTAGTTTTCTTCCATCCCATCCCCATGTTCTTGGTAGCTCAATCTTGTTTGCCATAATAGGCCTCCTTTATTTTACCGCTAATTATATAAAACGCTCCGAATATGGTTAATCCAGAACGTTTTATTTAATACTTGCTCCGCAACGCGGAGTCCTTCTAACGCCTGAATTAAGCCGTGACGCGAAGCGGCCTCGGCTTGAATGAATTGTTAACCGCGTACCGGGTTGCGGAAGACAACTTCCCGCGAGTAGTTGACTATCTCAACCGCGGGCGCCTGTTGCGCGATGCTCTCAACAGAGCTATGAAGCCTGCCGGCACCGCCAATTCGAGGGCCCTCTCCAGTACTTAATTATCGATTTCAATTTGTTCGATGAGCCCCATTTGCCCCTGTCAACCGCCTTGCGAAACACGTTATAGAGGCTGATGCAGGGTTATGATAATCTGAATGCTCTGGCCCCCTCGATTCCCCGCTCCGGGGCCGGGCCGATGCCGTTCATTCAATCAGAACTCCACCCCCCGTTTCGCTCTCATTTTCGTGTCGAAGCCGTGTTTTTGGCAGACCATGACCGTGACCGTGTCGGCCATGGCGGCGAAGGACTCCGGGGCGTCCCGTCCCGTCAGGACCCAGGTCAGGCCGGGAGGGGAATTGAAAAGCAATTCCAAGACCTCTGTTTCCGAAACCAGGCCAAGCGCGCAGGCCGTGCAGATTTCATCGAGGATCACGAGATCGCAGGCGCCGTTACGCAGCCGTTCCCCGACCCTTTTCAAACCGTCTTCGGCGGCCCTTTGATGCGCCGCCAGGGCTTGCCTGTCGTCCGCTCCGGTCGGGACGAATCCGAGTCCCGCCTGATGAAATTCCACATGCGGAAAAAGCTGGAGGGCCTGCCTTTCCCCTGTCCGGGGATCGTTCTTGATGAACTGAACGATGAAAACACGCAGACCGTGCCCCACCGCCCGCAGGGCCATACCTAGGGCGGCGGTCGTCTTGCCCTTGCCGTCGCCGGTAAACAGAAGAATCCGTGGACCCTCGCTCATTTCATTTCCTCCACGTCGTTCAGAACACGGCCGTTCCATGCCGCTCGTAAACAGGTGACGAGGCGGACCCGCCAGGCGGCCGCCGCAAGGAAGGGAGACGCTTGTGTCCCTGGCGATAAACACCGGTCCTACATCAAATCATAAAAGGAAGAGACGTATTTCAGGCGTTCCCTGTAACGGTCCGCACGAGCCGGGTCCCGTTTTTCATAGAGACCGATCAGCTTTGCCAGAACCATTGTCTGGCCGGAGTTGATCTCCAGTGATTTTTCGTAGTTCCGGGCCGCCTCCGTATAATTCCGCTGGGACCACAGGACATCGCCGATCATGTCGAATTTCCTGGCCGCGGCGAAAGAGTCATCCCCGATTTTATTGAGATAAGCGTAACCTTGTCTGAAATTTCTTTTCATGAAATAGTGCGTCGCCAGGGCCGTATTGGCGAAAGCGGAAAAGGGCTTGTTCATGTCCGACGATAACCGCCAGTACTCCAGGGCTTCTCTGCCTCCCCCCACGGAGTTCATGACAATGGCGTGCGTGTTGTAGTAGGCCGTTTTATCGTCCGTTCCCCGGACGGGCAGATTTCCAAGGACGAGAAAAAAAAGGGCAAGAGCAATCAACGCGGCGCTCCGGCGAGAGTTCCTCTTTTGGATCGCTTCGACAATCTGCATGGCCCCCATTACGGCGAAGGGGATGAGGAGGGTCGCAAAGGGCAGGCGGTATCGCCCGTTTGAGAAGAACAGAACCATTGTCGAGGCGTAGGCGGCCAGAATGAGAAAGACGGCCCTTTGTTTCCTGTCGCGCCTGAGTCCGGTGATCAAAGCGACCATGGCCGGGGGAAATATCAGCCAGAAACCGACGAAGGGTATCCCGAACGTTTTCACGAACTGTCCCAGAAAGCCGATGTCGTAGTGGTCGCACGCCTCGAAACGGTGGACCATGACGAGGGTCTTGCGCCACAGCTTCCACAGAAACACGTCCGGCTGGTTTGCCGCCTCCCTCAAGGTCTCTCTCGTCCAGTAGCGGGACGCCTCTTCGGAGGTCAGGGTTTTCCCGGCCCGGCGGCTTGCTTCGATGGTAAACTGGATGCCCTGTTCGAAAGGTGACGATGTGGCAAAGGGAACGGGGCGATAGTAGGGGTCCGGGTTGGCCGGGTTGTTTCCGAGGTAGAGGTTGAAACCGCCCTGGGAGGTGGTCAGGGCGACCTTTCCCGCAACCAGGCCGTTGCGGATCATGAACGGGGACAGGGTAAGGGCCGTTCCCAGCAGGACCAGGGACAGAGCCGCTGCGACCCGCCCGGGCGGGAAACGGTCCCGATAGATGTGCCAGAGGGGCAGCAGGAAAAGAATGGGAACGATCACCAGCGCGTTGGGCCTCGCATTGATTAAAAGGCCCGTGGCAAGGCCAAGCGAAACCGCGGCAACGGACAGACGCCTTGTCATGGTTGCGCCGTCCGTTCCAGGGGTCTCCCTTGCCCCGGCGAGGGTATCCATCAAATCGAGAAAAGCGTACAGGACCCAGGCGAAACAGAAAGCCGACAGAGCCTCCTTGAGGGGGACGACGCTGTAAAGGATGAGGGGACCGTAGAGGGCGGCGACCAGCCCGGCCCAGAGGCCCGTTTTCCGGTCGGCCAGGGCTGTTCCGATCAGGTAAACGAGCCAGCATGTTGCGGTGCCCAGAATGATGTTCATGACCCTGACATAGATCAGGTCGGCCGAGAAGATTTTATACAAAAACGCCATGATATAGGCAAAAAGAGGCGCGAATTCATAGACCGACCGGGAGGAGAAGGTGCCCTCGGCGATCTTTTTGGCCCACTCATGGTACACGCTCTCATCCCAGAGGATGAAGCTGAAATAGGGCGTTTCCGATAAATCGGCCAGGGCGATGAGCCTCACCGTCAGGGCGAGAAGAAGAATGCCCGCCAGGAAGAGGTTGTGTCGGCCGGTACGATCGGCAATCTCCTTTTCGATTGTCCGTAAGGGTTGTTTTTTCCTGGAGGGTTTTTTTTTCATGATCGCTTTTTCGCCGACGGGCCGCTTCCATGTCATGCGGTATGGATTTTATACAGCCTCGTACTGTTTTTTGATGAAAATGTCAATTCGTAGCTGAACAAATGCTTGACATTTCATCGGTCCTTCAGGTATGTTCCCATCGTTTTTCCCGGGTCATGGCATGCGAGGGAGCGTTCATGGTCCTTATTTTTCCGGGGATGTAGCTCAACTGGGAGAGCGCGGCGTTCGCAATGCCGAGGTCAGGGGTTCGAGCCCCCTCATCTCCACCAGAACATAATCCGATGATGTCCATCGGAGTCCAAAACCCGCTAAAAATAGCGGGTTTTTTACTGCCGTGACTTCAGGGGAGCGGTGCGCTTTTCCGTCGTTCTGAAAGGTCGATGCTCTGATCGTCCGTCCCGGGGGAGGGGTAAAAGCCACATCGCCCAGGTTCTCGACCGTTGCGCCATCCGTACCGGTTATGACGTGCTTTTCACCAGCGCCCCCCGGGCCGCCAACGGCCTGGAAAGGTGGTTCGCAAGGCCGTTACGGCCGATTTTTCCTGTCAAGCTTTATCGATAATATGTTAGGTGGCAGCAACCACATGACTCCGGACAACAGTGAATGAAACCCAAAAAGCGTATTTTCAATTCTCGATTCCACCGTGACATGCTTCTTTTTATTTCAACTGTCGCCATGTTCGGTTTTGCAGAGAGTGTCGTCAATTCAGTTTTTAATAACTATCTTGACGCGACATTTCATCTTGACAGTCTTCAGCGGACGTTTTTGGAGCTGCCCAGAGAATTGCCTGGATTCTTGATCATTTTTGTCTCTGCAGCGCTGTTTTTTGTAAGAAGTCGCAGGCTTGCAGTGATAGCCAGCGTGCTTGGGGCCTCTGGTCTCATTTTAATGGCCTTCTTCTCTTTTACCTTTCACTGGATGTTTGCCTGGCTGTTTATTCTGAGTCTCGGGCAGCATCTTTTTTTGCCGTTAAGCACAAGCATAGGAATGGAGCTTGCCCGGGAGGGTAAAACCGGCAAGCGCCTGGGCCAGCTTAACGCAATTCGCAATACCAGCATGATTGTGGGCAGCTTTGCCATCGTACTCTGTTTCAAATACTTTGAATTCAATTTCCAACAGGCTTTTCTTTTGGCCGCCCTGTTTTATCTTGCCGGTGGTGCAATTATTTTCTCCATGCATCCGGGAGAAGCTCACAGACCGAAACTCCATCTCAAACTCCACAAAGAATATCGTCTCTACTACTGGCTTTCAATTCTGTACGGCACCAGAAAGCAGATATTTTTGACATTTGCGCCCTGGGTGCTTGTGACGGTTTTTAACCAGCCAACTCAGGTCCTCGCGACTCTTCTTAGTCGGTTCTGAAAAAGTCTATTTTGATAAAGCGTCACCGTAAGAGATGGTTCTTTGATAATTAGAAAGCCATTGGAAAATTAGACGCAAAAAAGCGGCTGCCCACCGCAGCAGCTTGGCAAAGT
>JAAYKM010000020.1 GCA_012522415.1 Deltaproteobacteria bacterium
AAAAATTCTCAGTCCGCCTGTGACACACGGGCGCGAGCCGTGCCGCCCGAATCCACTGGTCGGAGAATCTTGGCATCTGGATGGTTTGTGAAAAGGGAGACGACCGATTCTTCCATGCCTTTGGCTCAGGGAAACCCAAACCGGGAGGTCTCCTCGCCGCATCCTGTGAAATCAATTTTCCCACCGGCGGCATTGACCGACGCACGGGAGGCGCCTTTGCCCGGGATCACCGGGGCCAGGTTTTTGTTGTCCACCGGGGCCGGATCGGCGGAGGACGTAAAGGTATTGGAAAATCTCTTTTCGATACCCATTACCGGGGCGTCTGGGCAATGATGGATGATGGAGGCCAGGAAACCGTCGTCGCCGTCATCGGGCTCCTCAAATCGGACCGCTTCCCGCGTCACCTCGCCCATTTCGTTTACAAGGTCGAACGTATCAAAAATGAGACAAATGCCCCTTCATCCCAAACCACACTGCTTTTCCCGGACGTATCGTTTCGTGAAGAATGGACGGGACGCCGACAAGCGGATTTCTTTCGGGACATGGCGGGCATGTGCGATCAAGGTGTGATTGTCAAGGATCTCTGCAGGGAATTGAAAACGGGCGGGTTCCGAGTCGGCAACGACCCCTTCCGAGACCTGTTTCTGGTGGATGATCAGGGACGTATCCGGGTGATCTTTCATGTTTTAACGGATGTCTCCCCTTCCAGCCTTCAGGAAGGGGTCACCCAACTGCTGCTCCAGAGCCTGAACATTTCGCGGAAAACCCTGCTCGGACTGGCCGTTCCCCGCTTACCGGAAGCGGATGCGTGGAATCGCTTTTCCAAATTGAATGTCGATCTGTTCCCCTATACTTGGGAAAATGATCGGGCATCGTTCCCGGATCTGCTGAACCGTCTGCCGAGTGTATGCATGAAAACAAACGCGAACCCTGTATAAAATGAACCCGAAACACGGTAACCATACCGGTCACAATACAGATTCTACTTGATAGGATGAGTCTTTCCCCCTTATGATAGGGCCATGGAATTGCTCGTTTCAAGGAAACACACATGAAAAAACGCTATCGTCTTCAGAACGGCGATGCCCTCGTCGTGGTAGATGTGCAGAACTGCTTTCTGCCCGGGGGATCACTCGGTATCGCTGGCAGTGACCGGATCATCGCGCAGGTGAACCGGATGATTCGCCTTTTCAATGAACGGAATCTGCCGGTCGCCTTCTCGCGGGACTGGCATCCGCCCGACCACAGTTCCTTTGAACAACAGGGTGGTCCCTGGCCCGCTCACGGCATTGCCGGAACGGCTGACGCGGATTTTCCGCCGGAGTTGTCGAAACCGGGCGCGGTCATGGTCTTTTCCAAGGCAACCCACAGAGAACATGAAGAATACTCGGCTTTCCAGGCGAAAAACGATGAGGGGCTGTCCCTTCGGGTCTGGCTGGAACAAATGAACACAACGCGGGTCTGGGTATGCGGTCTGGCGACGGATTACTGTGTTCTGAATACGGTACGGGACCTGCGCCGGGCAGGTCATGCCGTCATCGTCCTGACCGACGCCGTGTATGCCGTCCACGCAAACGGCGCTGAACAAGCGTTGACCGATATGGCTGCCCGAGGTGCCGAAATGGTAGAAACCGACCAGGTTGAGGGGTGACATGGACATCCTGACGAGCCCGCTTTTAACCGATCTTTACCAACTGACCATGCTTCAGGGTTACGTTGAGGAAGAATTATTCGATGAGGCCGTCTTTGAATTTTACGTCAGACAAATGCCGAAAAACCGTTCCTTTTTGGTGGCGGCAGGGCTGGAATCCTGTCTTGCCTTTCTGGAGAACATGGCCTTTTCGGACGAGGAGATTCTTTACCTGGAAAGGACAAAACGTTTTTCTTCCGCCCTCCTCGATTACCTGAAAACACTCCGTTTCCAAGGAGATGTGCATGCCCTGCCGGAAGGCACCATTTTTTTCCCCAAGGAACCCTTGATCCGTGTTACGGCACCCCTACCGGTAGCGCAGCTGGTCGAAACGCGCCTGATCAATTTTCTGCACTTTGAAACATTGATCGCCTCAAAAGCCGCCCGTTGCGTGATCGCCGCCCGGGGACGCGCATCACTGGTCGATTTTGGCCTGCGCCGGGCTCATGGCGCTGAAGCGGGTCTCCTTGCGGCTCGTGCAAGCTGCCTGGCCGGCTTTATCGGCACGGCGACGGTTCCGGCCGACCTGAGTTACGGCATTCCCCTTTTCGGTACCATGGCTCATTCTTATGTCGAAGTCCATGCCGACGAAGAGACGGCTTTTTTCAATTTTGCCCTGGCCAATCCGGCCAATGTAACCCTGCTGATCGACACATACGATACCCTGAAGGGGGCCCGAATCGCGGCCAAGGTGGCAGCAAAGCTGGCGGAACGGCATATTCGTGTCCAGGCGGTCCGGCTTGACAGCGGCGATTTGCTGTCATTATCCAAGGCGGTCCGGGTCATCCTGGATAGTTCCGGTTTTCCCGATATTCATATTTTTGCAAGTGGGAACCTGGATGAGTTCGCCGTAGCGGATCTGCTCGCCCAGGGTGCCCCGATAGACGGCTTCGGTATCGGTACAAGACTCGACACATCCGACGACGTTCCCTACCTAGAATGCGCTTACAAACTGATGGAATACGCCGGGGTGCCCCGCTTGAAGAAATCCAGCGGTAAAATCACATACCCGGGACGCAAGCAGGTTTACCGAACAATGCGGAACAACCGGATGTCAGGGGATATTATCGCTCTGGAGGACGAATCTCCCGTCGGCGTACCTCTTATCATGAAGGTCATGGACAAGGGGAAAAGACTCCGGAATCGGCAGAGCCTCCCGGAACTGGCGAGCTACACGGCCAAACAGCGGGCGGGTCTGCCTCCGACACTTTGTCAGCTGACCGGAACGGGCTTTTATCCGGTCAGGATATCTGATGCCCTGATACGCCTCAAGGAGGAAACGGAGCGGCGCTTGGTATAAAAAGACGGGACCATTCCATCCCCTTTTTAGTGACCATCCAGGCATCCCTTATCAGGCAATCGGATAAAAATGGTGGATATTTTTGGTTTTTTTTGTTACCCAAAGGCACCGGCCGTTTCGTCAAGCGGACGACCCGCCCGATAATCTGCTCCATATCGCACTCGGAACGACGAAGGAACCGGAGAGATCCCTCGAATACAATATCAGCAAGGAGTCATCATGTTTCAGGAAAGACAGAATGCCCGGTTCGGCGGTGCAGCAAAATATATACTCGACGATGAACTGGCCCAGATTGTAAACATTTCCATGGCCCTCGAAATGCCCCTGCTTTTGAAGGGTGAACCCGGCACAGGCAAAACCATGCTGGCTCACGCCATTGCGGAAAGCCTGAAAATGCCCCTTCTTATCCTCAACGTGAAATCAAGCATGAAACTGCTGGAGGCTCTCTATCAGTACGATACGCTGACCCGGTTGAACGACAGCCGGTTCGGTGATTCCAAGCGGGACGTGAGTCATATCGAGGCCTACATCAAGATGGGGAAAATCGGCCAGGCCTTCACGGCTGATACAAAAACCGTCCTTTTGATCGACGAAATCGACAAAGCCGATACGGACTTTCAGGATGATATGCTGGACGTTCTCGATCAGATGCAGTTCGATATCATCGAAATCGATAAGACGATCCGGGCTAAACACCGCCCTGTAATCGTCATCACATCAAACGCCAAGAAGGACCTGTCGGATCCATTCCTGGGACGATGCAATTTTCATCACATCGCTTTTCCGGACGCCGACATGATGCGCCGTATTCTGGCGGTTCATTTCCCAGACCAGAGCACGGCAGTCCTGAATGCCTGCATTGAATCCTTCTACCGTTTACGTGATATCCGGGGGCTGGAAAAAAAACCGGCGACCCGGGAGCTGATCAACTGGATCCGGGCCCTCAAGACCGACCCCGACTTCAAACCAAAATCCCTGGCTAAGGGGCTCCCCTATCTGGGCGTCTTGTTTAAAAAAAGCGGTGATCTAAACGTTGTCTCCCAGGCATTGAATCGGATGCGTTTCTAGGAGATCGCCTGTGTTCATCCAGTTTTTCTATACGCTTCGGGAGAAAGGCATCCCCATTACTCCGACGTCATTTTTGCGCCTGCAGAGGGCCATGCGTCTGGGCCTTATAACCTCTATTGAAGACTTCTATACCGCAGCCCGCGCTATTCTCATTAAAAGTGAACGCTACTTCGATCTATACGACCAGATCTTCGCCCACCACTTCAGGGGGGTGCCGTTGATTGATCCCGAGGAAGTTGAACTGGAGGAGGTGGCCCGGGCACTCCTGGAGGAATGGCTGAAAAACCCGGGAGACATTGCCGCGGCCCTGGGAATCGAAGAAAACAGACTGAAGAAAATGTCACCGGAAGCACTTCTCCAGTACTTCATGGACCGTCTGAAGGACCAAACGGAAGAACATCATGGAGGCAACAGGTGGATCGGCACCGGGGGTACCTCGCCGGTGGGACACTCGGGTTATCACCCCGGCGGTATGCGGGTGGGTGGCGTTTCCCGGAACAAATCCGCCATCAAGGTGGCCATGGAACGGCGCTTCCGGGACTATTCCCTAAGCGGACCCATTACGGAGGCCCAGATGGGGGAGGCTCTGAAGCGTCTCCGGCGCATGGTGCCTCACGGACCCAAGGATGTGGTCAATGTGGAGAAGACGATCTACGAAACCATGCGAAACGCCGGAGAAGTGGAAATTGTCTTTGACCGGCGTCTCACGGACCGTCTGAAAATTATCCTCATGATCGATAACGGCGGCTGGTCCATGGAACCTTACGTTGATATCGTTCAAACCCTGTTCAACTACGCCCGCTCCCAATTCAAGGATTTGAAGATTTACTATTTTCACAACTCGATCTACACCTATGTCTGGGGGGACCCGTATCGGCGGTATAAACCGGAACCGATCGACGAATTTATCCGTAAGGACCCGGAAACACGGCTGATTATCGTCGGAGACGCCAGCATGGCCCCATCCGAGCTCATGCACAAAAATGGCGCCATCTATTTCGATCAACGAGAAACGATACCCAGTATCGACCGCTTGAGGTTCTTGACGTCCGTCTTCCGCCACGCTGTTTGGCTCAATCCGCAGGCGGAGGAGGAATGGCATTACACCTGGACGATCGGAATCATCGAACAGATCTTTCCCATGTATGAATTAAGCCTCGATGGTCTGGACAAAGCCGTCCAGCATCTTATGTCCCGCCACTAGACAGCTCGTATGGATTTTTACCGGGTATATTTATGTAGGGGGAGAGGCTGGATAAAAAGAGAAAGGGCTCTCGGCAAGCCCGCTCTTTCCCCTGATACGTGCATCGGAATCGTTTGGGTCGGGAATTCTCAGAATCGGCAGTCCCCTCCCGGACATCACCCTGGTTGCCCCGTGGGGTACCCCTGAAAGTGCTTATTTTCCGCTCTTTTCCTTTTCTGGGTCCACGGCAAGGTCATAAGCATGTATGGTATCCTAAAATTTGATGACATATTCCCCGAAAAACAAACGGCCCGCAAATGGTGCTTCACCTCTTTGACCGTGGCGCGTCATCATTGTCGAATGCCTCCAGGTGTTTACGGGATTTGCCGGATCGTTTGTTTTGTACTGTTCCTCCTGGTGGAAGGCATCCTTTGCGCCGATGCCCGGGGAGAAACCTTTATGGACCGGCACACGGATCACTTCATCCTGACATTCACGGATCAGGACAAAAAAATCGCTGAGAACCTGATCGGAGTGATTGAAGGAATACGGGCGGATATCATTGGCAGCACGGGTAAAGATTTCACGGATAAAACAAACATCATCATTGCACCAACCATAGAATCATTTAGCAAACTGCAACCGACGGAAGCCAAAATACCCCTGTGGGCAGTGGGCGTTGCCTACCCGGAGCGCAATCTGATCATCCTGCGCTCCCCTTTCTCCGTCCGGGCCGGACACCCCGACATGATTAAAACATTCGCTCATGAATTCAGCCACATCGCTTTGGGACAAGCCCTTCCGGGGAAGACAATTCCCCTGTGGTTGACGGAGGGTCTCGCCATGTACCACGCCAGGGAATGGAGCTTCTCCCGGACAGCGATTCTCACTCGAAACGTTCTCACGGGAACCCTGATCCCTTTGCGGCAATTGACATCCGGCTTTCCTTTTGAAAAAGACGCTGCGCAACTGGCTTACGCGGAAAGTTTCATGTTCATCTCCTTCCTGATCAATCGTATGGGGCGGGAGGCTTTTCATCACTTCATTCTGGATTACAGCCGTCACGGAGACAGTGAAGGCGCCCTCCGCCGGGCGACAGGGCTCTCCCTGGCGGATCTCGAGGACCAATGGTTTGCGTACCTGAAAATGCGCGTGTCCTGGTTGCCTATCGTAACGAGTGCAACGACCCTATGGTTTGCCGCTTCGATCATTTTTATCGTGGGATATGTTAGAAAACGGATTCAGGGCGTGCAAACCCTGCGGAGATGGGAAGAAGAGGAGCTTCTGGACACCCCAATTATGAAAAAGTGAGATCTGATCATGGGATTCAAATGCGGCATTATCGGTCTGCCCAACGTTGGGAAATCAACTATTTTTAATGCGCTGACTGCGGCCGGTGCGGAGGTGGCCAACTACCCTTTCTGCACTATTGCCCCCAATATCGGCATGGCCCTTGTTCCGGATCCGCGACTTACGGCTATCGCAACGTTGGTCAAGCCGGAAAAAATCACGCCAACAGCCATGGAATTTGTGGATATCGCAGGCCTTGTCAAGGGCGCAAGCCGCGGGGAAGGACTCGGAAACCAATTTCTCGGGCACATCCGTGAGGTGGATGCGATTGTGCACATCATACGCTGTTTCAACAACCCCAATGTGGTCCATGTCGACGGCACTATAGACCCCCTGAGGGATCTTGACATCGTCCAGTTGGAATTGATTCTTGCCGATATGGAAACCATAGAAAAACAGATCGAAAAATCGGAGAAACTTGCAAAAACGGGCGACAAGGATAAGCAAAAATCCCTCGAAATATACCGGCAAATCCGGGAAGGATTGGGGAAGGGTGTTCCCGCCCGCGCACTTCCGGGTCATGAAGATTATGATGAATATCTTAAGGGTTTGCACCTTCTCACAGGCAAAAAGATGCTGATTGTCGCCAATGTCAGCGAGGAAATCCTTAGGAAGGGCGGGGAGATGTTCCAGAGGCTGAAACGAAAGGCGGCCGAGGAAGGAAATCCTGTCATTTCCATCTGCGGCGACCTGGAGGCGGAAATCGCCGAACTGCCTCCTGAGGAACAGCCCGAGTTCCTGAAGAACATGGGCCTCACGGAATCGGGCTTGGCCAAACTCATCCACGCGGGTTATGACTTGTTGGACCTGATCACCTTTTACACAACCGTTGGCACGGAACTGAGGGCCTGGACCATTTCACGGGGCACAAAAGCCCCGCAGGCAGCCGGAAAAATTCATACCGATATGGAACGGGGATTCATTCGAGCGGAAATCGTGCATTACAACGATTTCATCCAATTTGGCGGTATGCAGGGTGCTAAAGAGAGCGGCCGGGTTCATGTGGAGGGCAGGGACTACACAATCCTGGATGGAGACATCGTCCATTTTCGTTTTCACATCTGATGATGCGGTGATAGAGCGGGCCACAGGGCATAAAGAGGGCAGACAATTTAATCGGGACCCAGTCGTCAAAACCCTTGAATTCGTACATGTGTTCACCTCACCACTTTCCCGTTAGATAGTTGAACGCAATATGGCGGATCTCCTCCCAGTCCTCGTCCTGGACCATCAGGAAGGGACGGGCCGGTATGTCCGATCCGGGATGCTTCACCACACGCACCGGATGCGCCGCGCCGGGCCAGCTCCGCCAAAGCGTCACGGACTGCCCTGTCCTGTATGTCAACCTTGATCCGCATAATTTTCTTGATTTTTCCGTCTGTTATAGTAAACTGGCGTTCAATCCACCGGGGCGGGCCTGGGTTCCTGATGTCCCGGTGCGGAACGCTACGGTTTCCAGGAGCCGGATGGCTCTATCTTCCATACAAAAGAAGCCCCTTTCTCTGGTCTGCAAAATAGCTTACCTTGTCTCCCCGGAAAAACGTGTACCCCACGAACGTTCCTCCCTGATATTCACCGGCCAGCATGACATGGCGTTTCTTTTCATCCTGAAAAAACCGGATAAACCGCTTTCTCATGACGATTCTGCCCGTTTTGTCTCCCTTCATGGGCATGAGCCATATTTCAAACGGGGCTTCGAGGACCTGCCTGATCAGCGGGAAGTAGGCCTCCCGTCCGTCCAGCCGAATGTGATCGAAGAGATAGCCCGACAGAACGATCCGTCCCCCGTCAGGCGTTGCCAGCGAAAAGAGGAAGGTGGATGGCAAAAGGGGGGAACCAAAAGACCATCCACCTTTATGTGGACTGAAAGGGTTTTGGGGTTGCTCCCTTTCAGGTTGCTCCCAAGTGAAGGGGGGGTGGTGGGCGGAAAGGAGAGTTAAACCGCCCACCTGCTATATTCGCTCAAGCATCTTCATGCCGGGGATAAGGAGGCTTTCCCGGTTTCTACATGCCTTCTACGCTAATGCGACAAAAGATTATCCAACTTCACTTGATCTTTCCCTATTGATTAAGCAATATGAGTGCCAACCCGAAGAAGTTCCTCGAATATTATTGTGGGTCCCCGGAGGGATAACAAATATATAAAAATGATATCAATAGGTTATGGACTATTTATCCCCGACACATTCCTTGAGTTCAGACTGAATCGTTCGCTTTGGAACCAAGCCAGTGCGCGTCGCCCGCAACAGAATAGTGCGATCTGCGAACACAAAAAGACGCCTCTTGGTATAGGATGCGGTATTAAGGAGGGCAATGGGAAGCGTGCGCATAACGCACTGCGTGCGTTTTAAGCACGCCTCGAAAGAGGGCGATCAGTTTCCTGCTTTTTGAAGACGCTTCTGTTCGCGGATCAATTTATATCGGGAAATCCCCAGCAGTTTGGCCGCTTGGGTCTGGTTTCCGCGTGTTTTACTCAAGGCGCAAGAAATAATTTTTTCTTTGATGTCGTTGGTGATTTTTTCCGTCACCGCATTATAATCCGACACCTCAGTTTCATCGGGAGAAAACCAATCAATCTGGGATAACGGGGCAAAGAGATCTCTGCTCTTGCTCTGATCCGCACTGGCCCGCAATTCAGAAGGCAGATTCCCGGGCGTAATGACGGAATTCGGATTCTGCAGGATCATGACCCGTTCCATCAGATTTTTCAGCTCCCGGACATTACCAGGCCAGGCATAGGAAAGCAACACGGTCTCGGCATCCTTGTTGAATCCCCGAACCCGTTTTTGAAATTTCTTGTTGAACTCATCGACATAGAACCGGGCCAACAAAAGGATATCCTCTCCTCGCTCACGCAGTGGCGGTATGCGAATCGGGACAACGCTGATACGATAGTACAGGTCCTCCCGGAAAGTCCCTTCAGAAACCATTTGCGTCAAATCCCTGTTTGTCGAGAAAAGGAAGCGGATATCGATAGGAATATTATCCGTCCCGCCAAGCCTTCGAATATAACCATCTTCAAGCATGCGTAAAAACTTGGCCTGCAGGTGGATACTCATCTCGCCGATTTCGTCGAGCAACAAAGTTCCGCCACTGGCCACTTCCAACAATCCGGCTTTTCTTTTTTTCGCATCGGTAAAGGCCCCCGCCTCATATCCGAACAACTCACTCTCCAGCAGCGTCCCCGGAATGGCCGCACAATTGATATCGATGAAGCGTTTGTCACTGCGTTTGCTCTGTTTGTGAAGTGCCCGTGCAATCAATTCCTTACCTGTACCGCTTGCGCCCTGGATCAGAACGCTTGTATCGTGACCTGCTATTTCTTCTATAATGTAAAAAACTTGTAGCATTTTTTCCGACTGCCCAATCATGTTATGAAAGCCGAGGAGCATATTTTCTCTCTCTTTCAGAATTTCCACTTCTGTTTCAAGGGACTGGGCTTTCAGGGACAGCATGGCGTGCATGATGGCGTTATCGTAAGACGTCGCCGCATCCTGTGTGAGTATATCCAACATCTGAATCTGGCCTGGAGAACAGGCGCCGCTTTTTTGAGCCAGATAGAGAACACCCCGGAATTTATCTTTGACGCCGAACGGCACGGCAATTTCGGATGTAAAACCCGGGAATATCGGCTCACGATTCAGGGAGGATTTTTCCTGCGTGATGATAGTGTTAGCGTCCAGAGCTGATTTAATGATGCTTTTTTCCACCTGCGATGCATAGGTCTTGCTCTCGTCGATGATGATATCCTCACCAAAAGTAACAAGCCCGCGGTCCTTCTCCAGTTCCAGGCAATAGACCATTGCCTTTTCACAACGGGTGATGTGCAGGCCGCTCCGGGTTAAAATATTCAGGATGTTGTTATCCAGTGAATGTCGGGCATTCATCTCCGAAACAGCGTGTTGCAGAATCATAAGCTGCCGGATTTTCTCGGCATTGGCCTCAAAAAGTCGCGCATTATGGATAATGATGCCCATCTGGTTGGCAAAGGTCAGAAACAGGTTGATTTCTTCCGGATAGAATTTGGTTGTCTCCTGACAGGAGGCAGCCATGGTACCGATAATTTCATCGCCGATTTTGAGCGGCGCGCAGATCATTGACCCCTTGCTGTAGACTTTCGCCAGCATGCGGTCCGTTTCGGTGATACGATCATCCGAGGTGGCATCCTCAATTGCCATGGCTTCACCCGTCGTCGCTACCTTTGCCGCCACGCAATCGTGCTTTCTGACGTCAATGGCCACCGAGAAGGCCCGCTCAGCCTCTTCCGGACTGTAATTTTTCACGACCTGCGTTTCAAGGTATTGCCTGGATTCATCGAACAGACGGATTATACCGATACGGAACCCCAGGGTATCCACCACCTCATCCAGGATTTTCTTCAGAATATCGTTCAGACTTCTCGATTCCGTTACAAAGGTGTTGATTCGGAAAATGCTCTGGAGGAGCTTATCCTTGTCCAGCATGGGAACGATTGTCACGGTATCCTGTCGTCTTTTGTCTTCCACCGGATTGTCTCCACGAGCTTGCTCAACATGTCTTGTTCATCATCAGCCCCTGTCGAAAGTCAAAAATTGCATCGAAAATACCGCCCGTCCCTGAGTGGCGGACCGTAAATCCGTCGAATATCCAAAGAGAGATTTCAGGGGCACACGACAACGGATCTCGCTAAGGTGACCTTTCTGGGCGATGGATTGCACCTCCCCGTGACGGGCGTTGATATCGCCGATCACATCACCCATAAATTCCGCCGGGGTCACAACATCCACCGCCATGATGGGCTCGAGCAACACGGAATCCGCCTGGACACAGCCATCCTTAAAAGCTGTAGCCGCCGCGATTTTGTAAGCCATCGGCGTTGACTCACCTTCCCGCACCGATCCGCCGATCACCTCCACCAGGACATCGACAACGGGATAGCCCCCGAGAATGCCGCTGGAGGCAGACTCGCGGATCCCGGCTTCAATCATCTCGCGATACTCATCAGGCAAAGCCAACCGATCAACCTTCCAGACGATCTCAATCCCATGGCCCCGCTCCAATGGTTCCAGACGGAAGCGTACATGACCAAAATGCTTCTTATCCCCCAGTTCTCGATCGAACCGTCCTTCCACCTCTATTGTTTTCCGGATTGTTTCGCGATAAACCACCCGAGGCCGTCCAATATTAACATGGGCGTTGAACTCACGGGTCAATCGGTCGAGAAAAATCTTCAGATGCAACTCCCCCATACCGGAGACGATTGTCTGGGCTGTATCATCATCGTACTTTACCCGCAGAGTCGGATCTTCCTCCAACAGTTTTGTCAATGCGACGGATAATTTTTCCTGATCCGCCGGGGTCTTGGCTTCAATTGCCTGACTGATAACCGGTTCATGGAAGTCAATTTTTTCCAGGATGATCGGATGGCCCTCGTCACACAGGGTGTCTCCCGTAGTGGTCTCTTTCAATCCCATTACCGCGATGATATCCCCTGCCACGGCTTGATCGATGCGTTCCCGCTTGTTCGCGTGCATCTTCAGAATACGGGAAAGCTTTTCTTTTTTCTTCCTGGTCGCATTATAGACCTCCTCCGTAACCCGAAGAACGCCGGCATAAACGCGAATAAAAGTCAGTCTACGCCCCTCGTCCATCATCACTTTGAAAGCCAGGGCGGCCAGGGGTTCTTTTTCGCTACTGGCCCGTTTTTCCTCCTCGCCCGTCGCAGGGTGATGGCCCTTAACCGGGGGCACATCTTCCGGCGAAGGCAGGTAAAGAACCACCGCGTCAAGAACAGGCTGAATGCCTTTGTTGCGAAGGGCCGTACCGCAGAGAACCGGTACGATTTTCAGGGTCAGGGTCCCCTTACGGATCGCCTCGACAATTTCCACCTCCTTGATCTCCGATCCTTCAAGGTACCGGTCCGCAATATCGTCGTCGACCTCCGCCAAGGCTTCGATCATTGACTCCCGATAGCGTTCCACTTCATCTCTCATCGCTTCCGGCACATCCGATACATCATAGGAAGCGCCCAGGTCCCGGTCGCTCCAGCGCAGGACTTTTCTTTCGATGAGATCGACAATGCCTTCGAACCGATCTTCCGTTCCCAGGGGGATTTGAACGGGCAGAGGAACGGAATGAAACCGCTCCCGCATCATGTCAACGACTCCCCAGTAGTCTGCCCCTATGCGGTCCATTTTATTGATGAAGGCCACTTTGGGTACATCGTATTTATCTGCCTGGTGCCAGACTGTTTCCGACTGTGGTTCGACACCACCGACGGCACAAAATACCACCACAGCGCCATCCAGAACACGGAGGCTCCGCTCGACCTCCATGGTAAAATCGACATGTCCCGGTGTATCAATCAGATGAATCTCGTGCTGATTCCAGCCGCAACTGGTCACGGCTGACATGATCGTTATACCTCGCTCCTGCTCCTGAGGCATCCAGTCCATGATCGCCTCGCCGTCATGAACCTCACCCATTTTATGAGATTTACCCGTATAGTAGAGGATTCTTTCCGTTACGGTGGTTTTACCGGCGTCAATGTGAGCAATAATGCCAATATTGCGGATTTTGGCGAGTCTTGATTTGGGAGCCATGGTTCCTGTATCTTCCTGGAGCAGCGTTTAGATATTTCTGGCCCCTTCAACAATTAAATCCCTGTCCGGGGAAAAGACCTCCTCGGTGCTGACATGCCCTTTAATCGAGACAATCGGCTTGTCCTCCACGAAAATCCTGACACCCCGAATGGTTTGAATATTCCGGACCAAAGTATTGGTTAAGGAATAAATCGTGGCAACCTCACTGGTTGTTCCTCCGGGGTGATTCCGGATCAAGTCCTCGCTGAAGTTAACCTGCGCAATCGCATCGTGTCCGATCTTTATCCCTTTCAGGGTCGTCTTGTCGGGAAAGGTGCTGATATGCCCGAGCTTGCTGCCGTCGATAAGGGCCCTTACAAGCCTTACGGCCTGGGCATTGACGTCCGTTTCTTTTACAATGAAGCGTTTTTCCGGAACGAAAAAGAGTTCATTTCTATCAGAAAAATAGAGAACCATCTCCAGCTTTTCCTTCTTGGCCGGCGACCCATTCGTTCCGCTCACGGGGGGATAAACCATATTGAAAATGGAAACAAAGAAGAAAACAAGAAACCCGAAAAAGGCGATGCCTATAGTATACAAAATCGCCATACGCTTGCCTTTTTTCATCTTTTTGATTCTTGTTTCCGTGTATCTGCGTTCTTTTTTCGTCCCCATTGCACCTTGCAACCCTTCCTGTGGATCAGACTCGTAAGCTAGGGTATTTTATCCGGACTGTCAAGCCAAGAAGCAAAAACCACAGATTTCATTTGCCTTCAGGACAACGCCCGAGACCATCTACAGTCACCCCGCCTCATCAGGCGGCATCGCAATTCAGGGCTCCAGGGCTGGTCTCATTTGCCAATCATGCAGGCGGTTGTCGATCCCCTAATCTCTCATACCATCGAGACGTCGCAAACCGGAATGCCGTGCGGCGTCCACGGCAAGCCCGAATTCTTTCCGGGATATTCGCCGGGCAATCAAGGGATCCGTCATTGCCTTGCCGGCCGGGTGGTACTGGGCCATGATGTTCACATAGGTACGGGGGGATATCTCCTCCGCCAGAAAACGCATAATATCCCCTGTCCCGGCCATTCCACCCGGCATGACCAGATGCCGGACAAGGAGTCCCCTCCGCGCTATCCCATCCTGGTCAATCACAAGATCACCCACCTGACGGTGCATCTCCCGGATGGCCGCGCAGACCCTTTCCCGATAATCCGTGACATGGCAGAACCGTTCCGCCCACCGGTTATCCCAGAATTTGAAATCGGGCATATAAAGATCGATAACGCCATCCAGCATGCGAAGCGTTTCCACCTCGTCATAGCCGCCCGAATTATAGACCAGAGGAATGTTCAGGCCTTGTTCAACAGCCGGAATCAGCGCCTCCAGTATCTGGGGCACCATGTGGGTCGGACTGACCAGGTTGACGTTGTGGCAACCACGTCTTTGAAGCGACATCATCATGTCGGCGAGTTCGTGTTTATCCACGGGATCACCTTCCATCAGATGGCTGACTTCGTAATTTTGACAAAAAATGCACAAAAGATTGCAGGAACTGAAAAAGATTGTCCCGGAACCGCCGGTCCCAACCAGGGGAGATTCTTCCCCGAAATGGCTGTGAAAACTGGAAACCCGGGCTTGTCTGCCGACGCGACAGACACCCACATCCTCCGATAGACGGTTTGCGCCACAATGGCGGGGACACAGGCGGCAGGCGGAAAGTACTTCCAAAGCCCGCAAGGTCCGTGTTTCCAATACCTTTGCCTGGTAGAGGTTCACGTATGAGGGAACAAATTCACCCATGTCATTGCCCGGGATTCCAGGACCCGTACCTTGGTCCCTTGCATCCAAAAGTGTTTCCTTTTCCGGTTTATGCGATTCCCCCTATCATAAAGCCCGTTCGCTTCTATCATGGAAGGAAATCAAGCGTTACGGCGAAGTCGAGCTTTTTTGCCCGAGAACGCCACATCACTTATCATTGACAAGCATGCTATTATACACACAACCTTGTGAGGTGTTACCATATGGTGGATTCGTCCATGTCGACAAGAGAGACCACATGAAAATCTCGATCATTGTCCCTTTCTACCGGGCGGGGAAATACATAGAGGATTGCATCCAGGCACTTCTCACCCAGGATTTTCCTTCCGATCTTTACGAAATCATTATGGTCAACAATAATTCGCCGGACCAATCCGCCGAGATCGTCAAACGTTATCCCCGTATTCGACTTCTATCACAAAGCAGGCAGGGTTCCTACGCGGCACGGAACCTCGGTATCGCGGAAGCGACGGGGGACATTATCGCCTTCACTGACTCGGATTGCGTACCGGCCGTTGACTGGCTGCGGAACATCTCCAAAGCCATGCTCCAACCTCATGTGGGCATTGTTCTGGGAATCCGCGAATTTCCGGTCCACTCCACGTCCTTGACTCTCTTGTCCTGTTACGTTCGTGTAAAAGACGCCTACATGCTTTCCAGCCATGACAAGGATCTTTTCTTCGGGTATACCAACAACATGGCCGTCAAGAAGCCCCTGTTGGAAGAATTGGGCCCTTTCATGGAACTGTCTCGCGGGGCGGACACGATTTTCGTACGACAAGCAGTCGATGCCTATGGTTGCAACCTGATTCATTACACCCCCGATGTGCGTGTCCGGCACATGGAAATGACCGGGGTGTTCAGATTTTACCAAAAAACATTCACCTATGGGTGGAGCAACAGACACAATCAACGTTACGTGTCGTTTCGTCCTTTGACCTATACGGAAAAATTTCATATTTTCATCAAAACCGTCAAGAGGCACCAGTTTACCATTCTGCAGTCTGTTTACCTTCTCTTTCTTCTCCTCATCGGCGATTTTTGTCAAAAATTTGGAAGAGGGCGGGCGGTCCTGAGCCCCAACTCCCCTGTCCCCGGATAGAGAAAATATTGGCGGGAATATTTCCTTATGAAGGGAGTTGAAGGCTCACCCATCCCCGGCCCCTTCCATGCGCCTCGAAATACTTCAGGAATCATTGTCACCAAGACTCAAATATGTTATGCCCCAGCAGAAGAAACATGTGCCCACTTTTTCAGGTGTTGCAGGGTAACCATAAATGTGCCCAAAATTAAATGATCGGGACGAGAGGAATGAAACATTTCATTGTATTATTACGTCCTCACGAGTACATTAAAAATCTCTTCATCTTTCTCCCCCTTTTTTTCGCGTTTCAAATCACCGATTCGGTGCTTCTGGTCAAGGCCGCCATCGCTTTTGTCGCGTTTTCTCTTACGGCCAGTGGGAATTATATCCTGAATGATTATTGCGACATTGAGGAAGACCGCCGTCACCCCCAGAAAAGGAGTCGCCCCCTGGCATCCGGTACCGTGGAGAAAAGCAGTGCCCTGGCAACCATGTTTTTGCTGTTCATTCTGGGAGTGGGCTTGATGTCCGCATGTTCCCGGCACGCGGCCGGCATTCTCGTCATTTATGCTTTACTGAATGTCTTCTACAGTTTTTATCTTCGACGTATCGCCATTCTGGACATCACGGTCATCGCCATGGGATTTGTCCTTCGCCTTTGGGTGGGTGGCGCGGCAACGGATATTCCCCTGTCCATGTGGATCATTGTCTTGACGTTTCTCCTCGCCCTCTTTCTGGCCTTGGCCAAACGCCGTGACGATGTTCTGTTCTACCTGAACACGGGGCAAAAAACCCGGAAAGTTATCGACGGATACAACATCCGCTTCCTTGACGGTTCCATGACCATTATGGCCTCAGTCGTCATCATGTCCTATATTCTTTACACGACCTCTCCCTACGCAATCGAAAAAATGCACAGTGAACATCTGTACTTAACGGTTATCTTCGTTATCATTGGCGTTCTCCGGTACCTTCAAATTTCCCTTGTCGAACATAACAGCGGATCTCCAACCCAAATCGCCATGAAAGATCGCTTCATTCAGATTACGATTCTGGGCTGGATTTCCCTTTTCACATGGATCATGTACCGATGAATCGGTTTCGCAAAACGGATGCCCCTTACC
Organism: Deltaproteobacteria bacterium; assembly: GCA_012522415.1. NCBI lineage: Bacteria > Pseudomonadati > Myxococcota > Myxococcia > Deltaproteobacteria bacterium. The sequence goes on from JAAYKM010000020.1 coordinate 17,184, forward strand.
GCAGTTGGGGAAACTATCCCAACTGCCCAAGTACGGCGCATCAATTTTTACATTCCGCAGAATTGCGTGCCATTTTGGACAAACATGCAAACCTTATCCCTTACGGAAACGGCAGAAGCTACGGTGACAGCGCGCTTGGACCCAATCTAATCGATTTCAGGCGGTATAATTATTTTTTGGACTTTGACGAAAACAACGCGATTCTGCACTGTCAGGCCGGTGTGCTTCTCTCGGACATCCTGGACGTTTTCGTGCCCCGCGGCTGGTTCCTTCCGGTAACGCCCGGCACAAAATTCATCACCGTAGGCGGCGCCATTGCCAGCGACGTCCATGGTAAAAACCACCATGTCGCCGGGTCATTCAGTGACCATATTCTTGATTTTGAACTGATGCTGCCAAACGGGGCCATCGTGACCTGCTCGCCCCTCGCCCATACGGATCTTTTCCGGGCAACCTGCGGCGGCATGGGATTGACCGGCCTGATCCTCACCGCCAGGATCAAAATGAGCGCCATCTCATCCTCGACGATCGCGCAAGTCACCATCAAGACCCAAAATCTGGCAGACACTTTCAATGCTTTTGAGCAATACGGGGACGCACCATATTCCGTGGCCTGGATCGACTGTCTGGCCACGGGGGATAATCTAGGCAGATGCCTGATGATGACAGGTGAACATGCCACGGATAATGCTCTCGCATACGAGGGCAGAACCGGTTTTTCCGTACCCTGTCATTTCCCCGGCTTCACCCTAAACAACTGGACCGTGAAGGCATTCAACGCCTTATATTACGCCAAAGCGCGCCGGAAAATTTCACGCCGCTCGGTTCCGTTAGAACAATTTTTTTATCCCCTGGACGCCATTGCACAATGGAACCGCATCTACGGGAAAAACGGTTTTACCCAGTACCAATTCGTTCTACCTCTGGGGGAGAGTTTGCGAGGACTGGAACGAATTCTCACCCGTATCGCCGTCTCCGGCAAAGGCTCCTTCCTCGCGGTGCTGAAACGATTTGGTCCAGGAAACGCAAATTGGCTTTCCTTTCCCATGGAAGGGTACACCCTGGCCCTCGACTTCAAGATGGAACCGGACCTCTTCGGATTTCTGGACGCACTCGACCGCGTCGTCCTCGATCATGGCGGGCGCTTCTATCTGACCAAGGACTGTCGTGTTCCCCGTGGTCATTTTGAGCCGGGATACCCGAACCTCCGGAAATTCCGGGAATTGAGACAAAGATACAATATGGTCGGTAAGTTCAATTCGCTGCAATCGGAAAGGCTGGCACTGTAAATGAATCCCGTCCTGATTATCGGCGCGAAAAGTGATATTGCACAGGCAATAGGACGCGTATATGCCCAAAACGGCTATGATCTCTATCTTGCCGCCCGGCATGCTGATGAATTGACATCTTTTGCACGGGATCTGCGTATTCGCTATCGGCGGGATATCCGCTGCTTCGACCTGGATGTGCTGGACTGTCCGTCCCATTCGGGATTCTACGAGACCCTTCCGGAAAAACCCGCCGGCGTTGTCTGCGCCGTCGGTTATCTGGGCGACCAAAAGCGGGCCCAGTACGATTTTGCTGAATCCCAGCGGATCATTCACACCAACTTCACCGGCCTTGTCAGTCTGCTCGACATCATCGCCAATGATTTTGAAACACGGAGACAGGGTTTCATCGTCGCCATCAGCTCGGTGGCCGGTGACCGCGGCCGCAAGAGCAACTATTGTTACGGGTCCGCCAAGGCCGGTTTATCAACTTACCTCTCCGGGCTACGCAACCGTCTCCATGACGCGGGAGTCCATGTATTGACGGTGAAACCGGGCTATGTGCATACCAAAATGACCCGGGGAATGGCACTTCCGTCATCATTAACCGCCACTCCGGAGAAGGTGGCCCGGGACATCTTTCAGGCGCAACAAAGGGGCCGGGACATTCTCTATACGAAATCGCTCTGGCGATGGATCATGATGGTGATTCGTTTGATTCCCGAATGGAAATTCAAGAGGCTGAGTATATGACTGAAAGAGAGGCATTCAGGTTTCATCATAATAAATGATATGGGAAATCGTCTGGTCGCTTAAAATCGCATACTCGCTGTACCGTCCAAAAGGAGTGATGCTATACCCGTGAGAAAAAAGGACAAGAAACAGATATCAATTATCCCGCCAAGACACGCTGTACCCGAGAGTGATCAACTGACAACACCTGCAAAAGTTGTCACCGTAGCAGTGTTGACGGGGGTGTTTGCTTATACGATTTATGATTATTTGTCCGAGGTGTCCAGGGGGGGTAATCCTTGGTGTCTGAGTGACTGGTTAGTCAATTATTCATCAGGATTCGCCTTGAGAGGCGCCTGCGGAGAATTTGCTCTCTTCCTCAGCAAAAACATGAATTTGGATTTACTATGGACTGTGGCGACCATCCAATCCATCCTCCTGCTTCTTGTCTATTTCTTGATTCTATTGATTTTTTGCAGTTTTAAGCGTTCTTCCGTTGAATTGATGATCCTTTTTTCCCCGGTTTTGCTCTTATTCCCGCTTTACGATCCCTTGACAGGCCTGCGGAAGGAAATCCTCGTCTATATTCCTTTCCTTTTATACATTTGGAGCCTGCTAAAAGGAAAACTTTCATCCTATATCGTCATGCTTGTTCCGGCAATGTACGCCTTTGCCCTGTTTTCCCATGAACTGGCTGTTTTTGTGCTGCCTTTTTTTCTCCTCCTGACGTTTCTGTTTTTTCATCTACAGATTATAGAAGAACGGCGGATGTATCTTTTGATGGCTTTTTTTGTTATCCCAACTGTAGTTACCCTGGTCTGCATGTTCGTTTTCATGGGACGCGACACAACCGATATGTGTAACCAACTGATATCAAATGGTATAAATCCATCATACTGCACGAAAGGAAGCCTCTTGGCTTTTGATCATTACGCCCATGGACCACGGAGCGTGGTCAATCATATTTTCGAACGGTTTTACCTGTTTACCTATGGAGCGGCCTTCGTTTTAGCCCTTCTGCCTTTTTTCTTCATGCAGAACGTGAATATTCCGAAAAAATATTTCGTCGCCTTTCCAATCGGGGCTTTCTTGTTTATGCTGCCTTTGTACATTTTTGCCATTGATTGGGGGAGATGGGTCCATATTTACATTTTCTTTCTTTCGACACTGGTCTTTGCCTTAGCGCCCCTGGGTTATTTGAAACCGCGAATGAAAGTACCCGTGATTCTTATCGTGGCATACGCTATGCTGTGGAGCATGCATCATTGTTGCTTTGGCGGGCTGGGAATCGGCGCCGGTTATCTCGTTAACAATCTTCTCTACGATATTGTAAAATATTCGATTTAAAATGATAAATCGCTTTTGAGGTCCTGCTGTTGCATACAAATGAATCCGGATCAGAAAACACGCGAAAAAGTGTTTCCATCATTGTTCCCGCCTGGAATGCGGAAGCGACTTTGCGTCAAGTCCTGGAGCCGCTCCTGCCCTTGCCGGACAACTGGGATATTGTGGTTGTCGATGATCATTCTACCGATGAAACCGTCGCTATCGCGCAATCCCTGGGTGTCAGAGTTGTGCCCTCCAACTGGCACCGAAGCAGCCTTAAGGCCCGAAATACGGGGGTCGCTTTGTCCCGCGGAAATATTCTGGTCTTTATCGACGCCGATATCGTCACCTGTATCGACGACTTACGGCGAGGGATCGAACGCCTCCCGGAGGATGAAAATGCCTGTCTCTTCGGTGTCTATGACCGCGGGGACCACCTGGGTAACACCGTCAGTCGCTACAAGAATTTCTGGATACGGCACAGCACACTCGCATCTCCCCCACCTTTGCGGTGGCTGAACAGCAGCCTGATCATCATCCCCAGAACACTGCTCAACAAATCAGGGGGCTTTTTAGGAAATTTTTTATGCAGCCACGGCGGCGAAGATCTTGATCTCGGCCGTCGGATCGCTGAAATCGGTGGAACGATCCTTCTGGACAGACACCTCGAAATCACCCACCTGAAGCATTTCACCCTCCGTCGTTTGTGGATAAACGACCTGCAACGCGCCCGAGGCTGGCTGCGTCATTCCCTAGCCATCAAAGGCTGGGCGTCCGTCATCCGCAGCCCCTCCCTGGCAAATGTCAGCCCGGACTTCAGCTGGGCTGTCGTGGCAACGACCTCGGCGGTTCCAACAGCCGTACTATCGATCTGTTGGCCTCCCTTTGCCATACTGTCATCCGCATCACTTCTAGGGGGGGTTTTGCTCAATTTCTCCTTCCTGAGGGAGGCTTTCATGGAAAAAATACGCGGCCGATACCTCTTTATTCCCCTTTTGTGGCTCGATCAACTGGCCTGCGGATTAGGCATCTGCCTTTAGATCATCTCCCGGATCCCATGGAGAAAAACCCGATTGGCTGACTGTCCGGTACGGGACGAAGACTGAAACACCCCTTGCTCACGTGTTCACGCAGTTTTAGCGTATGTTTGAAAACCAGATCATGGGAGCGCCGATGGGATTGATGGGGAAAAGCGCCAGCATGCAGACGGGGGATAAAGCCCCGATACTTTAATGGAAGCAACGGGAAACAGCAGAAAAACGCTTGACTCCACGAGCCATCGAACGGCGCATGATCTATGCGACAGAATAGAGAAAAAACGGGAAACGCACGCGGGAAGGAGATGCGCCGCAGGAGAGACTGCTTTCCGTCATGATGAGGGGAAGTTCCTTGATTTTCATTGCCATTCCCCGCAAATTTGTTATATTTTGGGAAAATTGATGGAGTCGCACCATAGAAATCTCGGATAAATTCCTTCCTTTCGCAATTCCCAAACTGAAATCCCGGAACATGAGAATCGGGAGAGAGGGGTTTCTGCGTCGTTCCTTTTCCGTCGTGCCCGAGGATTTTTGCCGCCTCTATCAGAATGATGAACTCCGGCTGAACATCGAATTTCTGGAAGAGGCGGCAGGGGCCAGGGTGTTCCTGCACACCAATATCGATTGCCCGAAAAACAAATGGCGGGAAATCGAATTTTCAAGAGGAATGGATGGTTACCATCTCTCCTGTCCGGTCAGGCAATGCGGCAACTATCAATTCAAGCTTAAATATTCTCTGGCTAATGGGAAAACCTGGTACTGGGACCGGGCCCCCTTCAGCCGCGTCATTGTCGATCCGGAGTACATCAAGGATATCAGAATGTATACCCTGATCCCATCCGTTTCCGGAACGATCAGGGACTGGATCGCCCTTCTTCCCGGGATTGCCGACTTGGGTTTCAATACCCTTCATCTCCTCCCCCTGACGAGTCGCGACAATACGGAAAGCCCCTATGCCGCCTGTGATCTCTTTTCCATCGACCGTGCCTACACAGGTAATGAACAGGATTCGGCTTTTTCCCTGTTTGGGACGTTTACGGAAAAAGCACGGGAAATCGGCATACGTCTCTGTTTTGACCTGGTCCTGAACCACATAGGGACCGGCAGCAAAATGGTGCGGATGTGCCCGGAATGGATCGTGCCGGACAAAACGGAAAAGGATGGTTTCAAGCGGTCCGGGTGCTGGCACATGAATGCCTGGCTTAAGTGGGAGGATCTGGTAAAAATTTATTACGATCACCCCCATCCCGACATCCGCAATGATATCTGGGACTATATGAAAAAGTATGCCCTTTTCTGGTCATACTTCGCAGATTTAACAGGTGGCATGGTCCGCCTGGACAACCTCCATTCCAGTCATGAGGGATTTATCACGGAATTACTGGAAGCATTGCGTCAGACTTACCCGAATCTGGCGGTCACCGCGGAATTTTTTACCGATTCCAACACGATTCTCAAAAAAGCGGCACAATGGCAAATCAACCTTTTTCTGGCCAACCAGTGGGAATACCCCTACGCGGAGAACCTGAGAAACTATATCGCTTACATTCATGACATCGGAACTAAGGTCCGTTTTTACCTTCCTATCACCACCCACGACACGGGTGCGCCGGCCCAGCTTTTCGGGAAGGCGGAAGCGGCTGTCCCCCGTTATGCCGTAACCGCCCTGATGGGAACAGGCCAAACAGGAATTGTTCAGGGGACCGAGCACGGATATCCTGAAAAGATCAACTTCATGGGCCGCAGGGCGCCATGCCGGTTTTCAACAAATGCCTGGATTGCCGAAAGGATCGGGGCCATCAACCGTCTCCTCCGCTCATCCCCTATCTTCCATGAAGCAGGGAATCTCGACTGGATTGACAACAGACATGGGGCCGTGCTGGGCGCCCTGCGCCGGCCGAACAGACGCGGTGATCGCGGATTTTTAATCTTTGCCAATCTGGATATTCGGAATCCGTACTACTTTTTCATCCATCTTTCGACTTTGATCCCGGGCAGGCCCTTCCTGCGCATGGAAGACTGCATCGACGGCACAGGCTTCGAAACCAAATCGGACCATATGCAGATTCACGTTGGCCCCTGTGATATCCGGGTTTTCGCCGTCGGGAAACCAGATACAATCCCCGACCATTCAGATTGAGCAGACGCCTCTGCAAACGTATGCAACCTCAATGGCATACTCTGGAACCTTTGAATACGAGAGGCTTCCGGATAAATTCATGTTGCCATGACGGATTTATTGAAGGGGTGCGGCGTTTTTCCGGGCGATGATTTTTTCCGTATGCCGACCGATACGTTTTGCCTTGCGAATCACCCACTTCAAGGCAAAACGATCCCACAAACTTTTAACGGGGCGATCATGATACCGTTCAAAAAGAAACCGTCTGTCCGTTTCGGTGAAGACGGGATCCGGCAGCGTATAGAAGGTTTCAGCCATCGTTTTAATGAACCATCTGCCCTTCATCCATTTTCTCCGGTCCACCCGCTGAAAATCAAGGAGAGCGAGCCGAAAAGGGTCCTCTTCCTCCCCCGGGCCAACCATCAGGTGGTCGGCGTTGAAATCCAGATGATTCAATCCCGCGTCGTGCATGACTCTCATCAGATCGGCGATGGCCCTTAATATCAAGTTTTTATCGGCCTGTCCTCCATTGCCTTCGAATCGCTCGGGGTGACACTGAATTAACCTCTCCAATGACACGAAAGGCTCCATACTTTCCGTGATGAGGAAGGATTCATAACATAGAGGCGAAATCCTGCGTTCCCCGGCGGCGACCGGTGCCGCAGTCGCAATACCCGCTCCCCTGAAATCGCAAATATTTTGAAATTCCGTCATGCCCGACGAGGCGTTGCGGAACAGCAATAGCCCTTTGATTCCACTCCAAATCGGCGGTCGTTCCGCTTTATGGCGCTTGAGGAAAAAAACTCGAGATTCATTGCCCGAAGAGAGCTCGATACGGCATATGCGGCGCTCCCTGATTTCTTTGACGGTCTCTCCGCCCTGGAATCCATAGACACGATCGAAATCACTGAGTCCCACAGCCTCAAGCAAAGACCGGTACTCCCGGTTTACGATCATTCCTGGAAGCGTGTCGACGACAATGCCACGGTTATTGACGTTCACGGTCTTTCAACTCCCGGATACGTTCATATAAAGCGAAGAGTTGGTCCATATGGCGGTCAATCGTAAATTCGGCGGCTTTTCTGGCCGCTTCCCCGCTCATGATGGCATGATTCTCCGGATTCGTTGATTCTTTTATCCTTGCGGCCAGTTCCTCGCTTTCCCCTGTCCGCAGAACATAGCCGTTCAGACCGTGGTCAATTATTTCGCTGGCCCCGGCCGTTCGAGACACAATGACGGGAACCCCGCAGGCCATGGCTTCCAGGCAGACATTGCCGAAGGTATCACCATGACTCGGAAACAGAAATATATCGGCTGCCGCATATAATCTTTCCGGGTATTCATAATGTCCGATGAATCGAACTTGGCCGCCTATGTGGTGCTGATTCGCAAAATGTCTGTACGGGTCTGTCAGATCTGTTCCTGCAACGACAAGCACGAAAGATCGGTCCTTTATGCGTGTCAATGCCTCCAGGAGCAAAGGCAGGCCTTTCAGTTTATAATTGTTGCCCATGAATAAAATGACCTTCTCGCCGGGTTTGATGGCAAGTTCTTTACGCATTTCCCCCTTAAATGAATCCGCCAGAAACGGATTGAACCTGGTTGTGTCGACACTGTTGTAAATGACAACAATCTTTTCCTCCGGAACCCGGTAGTGAGTCATGATTTGCTCCTTGACCAGGTTGGAGATTGCCAGGATTAATTTTGCCCCTCCCTTATGAAAAATCCTTCGATCAAGCAACGATAAGGCTTGTCGTCGTGGCCCGGCCGCCTTCAATGAGCGAATGATACGGTTCGGATATTTCGTTTCCATTTGAATCGGATTGATGCTGTCCGAGGTTCGATAAATGTCCTGAGACCAGATGCGTTCCATACTTTGGACCACATCCAGTTTCACTGTGGAACAACGATGTGACGCCATGATGGCGAAGGAAATATTCTTGGCGGGGGATGCAAAAGGGATCATCGGCACAGGGTGCACGGTAACGCCTGCCCGGTGTTCACCGCGGTAACAAAACACATGAACTTCATGATCTCTTTTTGCCAGTTCTTCAGCCAGCATCATGGTATCGCGTTCAAGCCCTCCTTTGGAGGACAGAAAATATTTACAGACCAACCCGATTTTCATACATCCATCCCCATCGATTGGCTGGTGTCATCCGGACGATCCCGAGACGGCTGTTTTTTTATAACGCTGCGCCATGTTGAAACAAATAAATCAACCCTGTCGGCTCCCTGATTGCAATCGCGCTCCAAGTCGCGCACGAAATGACCCAAATCCCGCTCCGCCCTTTTATAAGAAAATTTCAAGAACCTCCTGGCGCAATCCAGATCAACGAATCTGATTTTGGGAGTGATTGCTTGGCTGTTAAAAAGAATATTGTCCCAGTTTGTATCACCGTGAATGTATCCTCGTTTGTGGATCTGAGCCAGCGCTGTCGCCGTATGGCGTACGAGAACATCCTGTTCTTCACGGCCAATCGTGTTCCAAAGATCCGTCAAGGTTCTGTGGTCCGAAAGAAATTCGGTGACCAGGTAAGCCGGCCCGAGAAGACGATATCTGCGTTCTTCAAAAAGAATGAGGGGACGCGCGACGGGCAAGCCAAAACGTAAAAGACGATGGGATAAAGACCATACACGACGGGCACGGGAGCGACGGAAAGCGTTTTTTAAACGGTACCACCACCCTGGGCAACTATAGCGTTTAAGAAAATAATCATGGCCGGACAAGCGTGTGTGAAAAGCTTCGCAACCGCTCCCCTGACCGAACAGAACATTTGCCTCTCCGAAAACCGCCTCCGGATTTGGGAGCATCCGTCCAAGAAGGGGGGAAACTTTCCGGCTGTTGACATACCAGATTTTGAAATGGCCTTTTCTGATAAAATGAACAGCGTTATGTGAAGAATTTTGAACCGGCATGTCCGCCCCGTTATCTCTTAAAGGGAAAGGATCGATATAAAGATTTTTTAATCTCTTCGATCCCGGGCCTGCTGACCGATTCCGCGAGATTCATAATGTCTTTTTCAGTTGTGGTTTCAAGCGGCACAAAAGGCATGACCTCCTTTTGGCTGTAAATGCTGAAATAATCATGAAACTTGAAATCATTACCCCAGACCTTATTGGAGAGCTTCATCCAGAGAGAGGGAACGCCATACGCGTCCGCTATGATCAAACCATGCAGACTGGAAGAAACAACCATCTCACACGCAGCGACATGGCGTATAACCTGCAAAGGAGGTTGGGAAACGTCGATTATCGTAAAGGAAGGATATCGGTTGCAGAGTTTTTCAAGCACAGGATCACCTTGATCGACATAGTGGGGAATGAGACCAACCGAATATTTTTTCCGGCGTCCCGTATTATCCGGAAGAAGCATCGGGCAAAGGAGCCCGGGATCGCCCAAAATCATGATCCTCTGGTTCGATATGGCGGCGGCCGTCTTCCGTCCCCGCAATGCGTGAATACGATGAGGGGAACGGAACACGCCGATGTCGCCGATTAAACCGGTTCCCCAAATATCGATTTTTCGGTTCCAGAAATAATTCTTCGCTTTTGCCAGGATGCTGCCCAAAGCCATTAAATCACAATCGTTCGGCCTGGCGTGAACCACCTGGCATCCCGAGATTGCCTCCACGAGCAAAGGGGATAGCCAATCACCGAAGTTCTTTCTGCCATTCTGCAGGCTGGTCGACCAATATAGTTTTATACGGTTCATGTTCACCCAGAGGATCAGCCGGACAATTTGAGTATCAGAAGTGCTGCCAACAGAACGATCCGCTTACATCAGACGATACGTTTCCTCAATTAAATTTTTGTCGGCTTGGATGATTGTAGAGTCATCATAGCGAAACAAATGCGTACTGAAAAGGTTTTTATGGGTTCAGGAAGGAAACATTCAGATTTTACATCCAAATCCATCAACATATATTTATTATGCGCCGTTATCCTAATGCCACCGACAGTCTTTAGAACGATGAATCGGAATGTTTTCAACAATGAAGTTGACACGACCGGCAAACCACCCTATGTTTCCCGATAAAACACGTTGCTTGACGATGGGTTCACCTTGGGAAACGATCTCGATATCCACACACTAAAACACAGGGCGGGTTTTTATGGAACTTGTTACCGTAGAAAAAGAGATTATTGGCAACATGGTGCGGCTTACAGGCCTTGTAAGGTCCCGTGAAGGCGAAAAAGACGTTTTCTTCGAGTACCCTGAGCAGTTTGCTCCTATGGTTATTGAAAGCGCCGACCCCTTCGTGGCCGCATTGTTGTTACCCGCCATGACCAACAGCGAAACCCTGGAGATCCTTCCGCCGGTTTCACAAAGGCTTTGGGGAAACTTGCCGCGTATTCAGGAAATTTTCAATTGCTGGTACCCGGAGACATTGAAAAAAATTCAGATACGAGCCGATCGGTTCCATGAAACCAGAGCGGAGGGAAACGGCGTTGGGTCATTTTTTTCCCTTGGCGTTGATTCTTTCCATACCCTGCTCTGTCATGAGGAGGACGTTCCCGGACGGGAACGCATTTCGCACCTGATCTACATGATGGGTTTCGAAGTACCCTTGAGTGAATTCACGGATGGGCGGGAACGTTCCGTGATGGACCATGTTCATGAAGCAGCCCGAATATGGAATAAAGAAGCCATTTGCGGCAGGACCAATATACGGGATTGTTTCCCCTTGAATTGGTCCCGTCAATATCACGGTTCCGCACTGGTGGCAACCGCCCTATCCTTGGGGGGTGGCCTGCACAAGGCTCTCATTCCCTCCAGTGCAACCTGGTCGAATCTGATGCCTTGGGGAAGCCACCCGGTTATTGACCCTCTTTGGTCCAGCGAGAATATGGAAATCATTCATGACGGCGCAAATGCGGATCGGGTAACCAAAATCATGGACACGATCGCATTGTACCCCGAAGCACTGCGCTTACTTCGTGTTTGTGTCAACAAACGCGGGGGGAGCGGCAATTGCGGTTTTTGTGTAAAATGTATAAGAACCATGACAGCGCTCGAAATGGCCGGAGTTTTGCGGTCATGCGGATCATTTCCTCCAAAGCTGCCCCGGGATTTCTGGCGGCGCATGGAATTAAAGGCATTTTCTCTCGACGCCACTCTGCGGATTGCCCGGAAGAAAAACGCACCTGTTTGGATAATCGATGGTCTGGAACGTGCTTTAGCGCTGGGTAGAATTAATGAATTGAGAAAAGCGCGTGGATACAGGAGATTTTCAACGGATCTTTTCCGCTACGCCCTCGAAAAAACCGCCGGCAGGTTGTTTTTACTTCCAAACGAAATACGCCGAAGGCGAATCAGACCACGGAAACCAACAGTCAAACCCGTCGCCGAATGATGCCCGTTTAAAATGCCGAGGACATGTGCTTTTTTCATTCGTGAATAGGCCTGGCAAGGTATTCTCAATGAACCGTCTCCCTTTTCACCATCGGCTTGATTTTTGTTCCGGGACAGGTGCCACTCCTTTTCGCTGTTCCTGCTTCTGCGGCGGAGTGCCGTCCTTAAGCTGTGGAAAGCCCCTCGATCGCATGGAGAGACATACAGGGTTATTCAAATATCGACAAATGTCCAAGAAAGCGGCTCAAACATGAACGCACCTGATCGAGTCAAGCAACTGGTCGAAATCTTTGATAACAATCTGGAAGAATACAAAAGAGGTTCCTACAACGAGACCCAGACGCGCCGTGAGTTCATCGACCCGTTTTTCGAGGAATTGGGCTGGGATATTACCAACAAGCAGGGTTACGCCGAAGCCTACAAGGATGTCATTCACGAAGATGCCGTCAAAGTCGGTGGCGTGACCAAGGCCCCGGACTACTGCTTTCGGATCGGCGGCGCCCGCAAGTTTTTTCTGGAAGCAAAAAAACCCTCCGTCAATATCCAGGAAGAGACCAACCCGGCCTATCAGTTGCGCCGCTATGGCTGGAGCGCCAAACTCCCCCTCAGTATTCTGACGGACTTCGAAGATTTCGCCGTTTATGACTGCCGGTTTAAACCCCTGAAAACCGACAAGGTTTCCCACTCCCGTATCCTGATCTTGCGATACACGGATTACATCGACCGCTGGGAGGAAATCGCCGGTATCTTTTCCCGGGAAGCCATCCTGAAGGGTTCCTTTGACAAATATGTCGAGTCCAAAAAAATCAAAAAAGGCACAACCGAAGTCGATGCCGCATTTCTGCAGGAAATCGAACAGTGGCGGGAACTCCTGGCCCGCAACATCGCCCTGCGCAATCCTTCCCTGACCCAGCGTGAATTGAATTATGCGGTTCAGCAAACCATCGACCGCATCGTGTTTCTGCGTATTTGCGAGGATCGGGGAATCGAAACCTACGGCGGCCTGATGGCGCTGCGCAATGGCGAACATGTCTATCAACGTCTGTTCCAGCTTTTTAACAAGGCGGACGACAAGTACAATTCCGGCCTGTTTCACTTCAAGAAAGAAAAAGACCGGGAGACTTTCGACAACCTGACGCCGAATCTGCAAATCGACGATAAACCGCTGAAGGAGATTTTCAAGAACCTCTATTATCCCGAAAGTCCTTACGAATTCTCCGTCCTGCCGGCCGATATACTCGGACAGGTCTACGAGAAATTCCTCGGCAAGGTCATTCGCCTGACTTCCGGGCATCAGGCCAAAATCGAGGAAAAACCGGAGGTGCGGAAGGCGGGCGGCGTTTATTACACACCGGCCTATATTGTCGATTACATTGTCAAAAACACCGTGGGCAAGCTGGTCGAAGGGAAGAAACCCGGCCCCAGGGGCGGTGTGAGTCACCTGAAAATATTGGATCCGGCCTGCGGTTCGGGTTCCTTTCTCATCGGCGCCTATCAGTTTCTTCTGGACTGGCACCGGGACGCCTATATCAATGACGGACCGGAGAACTGGGATAAAGGCAAAACACCCCGCATTTACCTTTCGCCGAAAGGGGAATGGCGCTTGACCACCGACGAACGCAAACGCATCCTGCTGAACAACATCTACGGCGTGGACATCGATCATCAGGCGGTGGAGGTGACGAAGCTCTCCCTGCTGCTCAAGGTTCTGGAAGGCGAGGACGAACAGAGCATCGGCAAGCAGATGCGCCTGTTCCATGAACGGGTGCTGCCGGACCTGTCGAAAAACATCAAATGCGGTAATTCCCTGATCGGTCCTGATTTCTACGATCACCAACAGTTAAATCTTTTTGTCGAAGAGGAAATCTTCCGGATCAATGCCTTCGACTGGAACACCGAATTCGCGGAGATTATGAAGAACGGCGGATTTGACGCCGTGATCGGGAACCCGCCGTATGTAAGAATCCAGGGTTTGAAAGAATGGGCGCCAACCGAAGTCGAATTCTACAAACAGCGTTACAAATCTGCCGGTAAGGGGAATTATGATATTTACGTTGTCTTTGTGGAGCGGGCGTTACAATTACTGAACAAGCAGGGCAAAATGGGTTACATTTTGCCGCATAAATTCTTCCAAGCCCAATACGGCGAGCCCTTACGCAATTTGATTGCCGGCGGTAAGCACCTGGCTGGGATCGTCCACTTTGGTGACCAGCAGGTTTTTAATGGTGCGACGACATACACTTGCTTAATGTTTCTGAGCAAATCCAGCAAAGACCGGTTTATTTATACCGATGTTCTCGATCTGGATTACTGGAGAAGAAAAGGTTCGATCAGTGAGGTCGAAATCTTGGCCGAAATGGCAAAATCCAACATGTGGACCTTTTCAGTAGGACAGGGTGCGACGCTCTTTGAATGGTTAAGCAAGATGCCAGTTTCCTTGAAAGATTTAGCGGACCGGATAGCTCAAGGTATCCGCACAAGTGCCAATGAAGTTTATGTTCTTGAATTAGTTTCGGAAGATGAAAATATGCTTCAAGCAAAGTCAAAAAAGTTGGATCGAGTTGTGCCATTAGAAATAAATTTGGTTTCGCCGTTTTTAAAAGGGCGAGAAATAAAACCGTATCAAATTTTGCCATCTGGCCAAGCTGTGATCATCCCCTATCGAGTCAAAGCTGGACGCACAGAACTAATAAGTGAGGATGAACTTGAACTAAGCTTTCCCTATGTTTACGCATATCTTAACGAAAACAGGACATACCTTGAGAAACGCGAGCACTGCAGAATGAAGGGGCCTCTTTGGTACGGCTATATTTATCCGAAGAATATCGAGGTCATGACTTCACCCAAAATTCTTGTTCCTGATATTGCAAATCATGCGTCCTTTGCTCTGGATGAAAGTGGCAGATACAGTTTTACTAGTGGGTATGGAATCACTTTGAAAGAATCTATTCCTGAAAATCTCAAGTACATTTTGGGACTTTTAAATAGCAAAGTGTTGGACTTTTTTCTCAAACGGGTGAGTACGACTTTGCGTGGAGGTTTTTTCCGCTACTTCACACAGTTCATCGAACAACTTCCCATCCGCACCATCAACTTCGCCGATCCCGCCGATGTCGCCCTGCATGACCAGATGGTCAGCCTGGTCGAGCAAATGCTGGAATTGAACAAAAAACTACCAGAATCCAAGGTGCCCCAGACCACAGAAGTGCTGAAAAGGCAGATCGACGCGACGGACCGGCAGATCGATCAACTCGTGTATCGTCTGTATGATTTGACGGAGGAAGAGATAAAAATCGTCGAATCGGAAGCTGGAAGTGTATAGACTTGTTAAAGATTTCTCCCTGCGGTCGAAATGACAAAGAGAAGGTCGAAAGGACAAAGGGAGGATTGAGAATAGGGAAGGTTGAAATGATAAAGGGAGGACGGGGAATAGAGAAGATTGAAGTGATAAAGGAAGGATTGAGAATGACGACGGGATGGTCGAGGGGGCCTTGCCGGTGATGGAGCATAAAACACCTTTCCTTATAGGGTTTTCGCCATGAACACCCTCTCCCTTTTCATCGTCGGCTTGATTTCGATTCTGGGACAGGTGGTGCTGCTCCGGGAGTTGAACGTCGCCCTGTACGGCGTCGAGCTTTTCTACATCCTGGCCCTGGGGGTCTGGCTTCTCTGGAGCGCCGCCGGGACCTGGATCGGCTCGCGGACCAACGTCGCCGCTGCCTGGACCATGCCCGCCCTGTTTCTCCTGTGGGCGGTTTTTTTGCTTCTGGACGTCTTCTTCATCCGTGGCAGCCGGGTCCTGTTCGCCGGCGTGCCGGGGGCCTATCTCCCCTTCTACCAACAGTTCGGGATTGTCATGCTGGCCGTATCGCTGCCGGGGATACTGCTGGGGTGGCTTTTCTATGAATGTGCACGATCCCATTGCCAAAACGGCAGGACACTGGCGTCCGCCTACGCCATCGAGTGCATGGGCGGGGTGGTCGGGGGACTTCTGGCGACGGGATTTCTCCTCTGGGGCATCCCGAACCTGACCATCGCCGTCCTCTGCAGCGTGGCGGCCCTGCTGGGTGTCGTTTTTCCTTTGAAAAAGCCGGATCATCCGTTCCGGACGGTTGCTTTGATTCTATCCATCCTGCTGATTTCCCTCCTGTTGCGGGTGGACATCTTTGACCGGCATGCAACCGCCTGGAACCACCCCGATCTCCTGGCCAGCCGCGATTCGGCCTACGGCCGGGTCACCGTGACGGGTCTCGCCGGTCAGGTGGCGGTTTATGAGAACGACACCCTGGCCTTCGAGATGGAAGGCACCTCCGCCGAGGCGTTCGTCCATCCGGCCATGCTCCAGCATCCCCGGCCGGGATCGGTGCTCCTGTTGGGCGGCGTCATGGAAGGTCTGATCGGCGAAGTGCAGAAGCATCACCCCCGTCAGGTTACAGCGGTGGAGTTGAATCCCGTCCTGGTGAATACCGTTCGATCCTATCTACCCGCTGTCATTAAAGAATCCCTGAAGGCGCAAAACGTCTCCCTTGCCTATGCCGACCCCCGACAATATCTGAAACAGCCCGACTCTTACGACCTGATCCTCGTTGGCATGCCCGAGCCGGATACGGGACAGACCAACCGTTTCTACACGGAGGATTTTTTTCGCCTCTGCGCCTCGTGCCTGAATCCTCATGGTGTGCTGGCTCTCCGTCTGCGGTCGGCAGAAAACTTCTGGACGCCTGTTTTGCGGGAACGGATGCGGAGCGTCCACGCCGCCCTGAAACAGGTTTTCCCCCAGGTTATCTTTCTTCCGGGGGCAACCAATGTCATCCTGGCCTCGGCCGCGGCTCTGCCGGCGTCACCGGAAATCCTCGTCGATCGCTGGCAAAAACGGAATGTGTCCGCTCGGCTCGTGTCGCCGCAGTATCTCCGTTATCTGTACACGAACAACCGCTTTGGCGAAATCAACGGCGACCTGCAGCAAGCAGGGGTCACCCCGAACACGGATGTGCGGCCCCTGTGCTACCGCTACACCCTCCTGATGTGGCTGTCGAAGTTCTTCCCGGCCCTGGGAGGCCTCGACATCTCCATTTCCGGTCGCGCTTTGCTTACCGCTTCCGGGTTGGCATTGCTGGGGCTGGCTTTGGTTTCCGGTTTTGCCCGCAGGCGGGAGAAACTCCGACGGGGTGTCCTCGTTTTCACGGCGGCTTTTGTCGGCATGGTGCAGGAAACGATGCTCATTCTCTACTATCAGGTCAAGGCAGGGGTGCTGTACCGAGACCTGGGACTGCTCCTTACGGCCTTCATGGCCGGCCTGGCGGCGGGTTCCCTCGTGGTTAATTGGGGGATGAAGCGGGCGGGCGGCTGGAAAGGTTGGGGGCCGGCGATTCTGGCGGGATTTTTGTTGTTAACCGCGGGGATTGCCGTTTTGATCTGGGGACGTGTACCCTTGGGTCTTTCGGGAACGGTGCTGCTGCTTTTTGCCTCGGGATTTTTCGTGGCCGCCGCGTTCGCCTTTGCCAGTCTTCACCGTGTGGAGGATCAGCAGCAGGTCATTGCGCCCCTGTACGGAGCGGACCTGTTCGGCGGGTGCCTGGCGTCGCTTCTGGCCGGGTTGGTCCTGGTGCCGCTGCTGGGCCTCGATGTGTCGGCCTGGCTCATGCTCGGTCCGGTCCTGCTTGCTTTTTGGATGGTTTAGGATTCCCCCCCCTGCTCATTTTGTTATCATTTCGAGGAGCAGCTTCCATGATTTCAAGGAACACCTTCCCTGTCATCTCGAGGAACACCCTCCATGTCATTTCGAGAAGCGAAGCGACGAGAAATCTTAGAGCAAACAAAGACTTCTCACGTTCGTTCGAAATGACAGGGAAGAAAGAAAAGCACGATTTCTCCCTGCCGTCGACATGAAAAGAAAGAATCGCAATGACGGGATATGGTCAGATGCCAAGGGATGGCCGAAAACAGGGGATGCAGAAAAGTTAAAACCAAAGGCAGAGTCCATGGACTCTGCCTTTACCGGGCATAATGTGTCAAAAGCGACTTTAAAACCTGCTTAGGTTTATCCGCTTACTTCAAAAAACTGTACGGGTTCGCCCGCATGGCCCACTGGCTTTCGGGGAATTCGGCGGACAACCGGTCGTGGATGCCGATCAGGTCGGCCGCATTCTTCGTCGCGAGGTAATCCGAAACACCCTTCATATAGACCGCCTCCGGTGTCTGGAAGCTCTTCGGGAATTCCGCGAGGATGCGGCCAAAGTATGCAGCCGCTTTTACGCGGTCCGATTTATTGAAATAGGCCTTCCCCATACCCAAAAGCAGGGAGGGGATCAGTTCCTGGGGCCAGAAAAAACCCAGGGTGCGGTTGTGTTCCACGCCTTTTGCATCCAGGATCAGCAGGGACGGCGTCCACTTGATGCGGTATTCGACGGCCAGTTCGTGGTCGACGGAGGAAATACGGAGGGGGATAAGATTTGTGTTGACGAACTCGCTGACTGCATGATCTGGGTACGCGACCGCGTCCATCCTTTTGCAGCCGATTCAGTTGGGGTTGAAGAAATCGACAAAGACCAGCCTGTCCTCTGTTTTGGCCTTTTCCAGCCCGTCCTCGAATGACGTAATCCAATTGATCGACATGGTGCGTCCTCCTTTCTGGTGGGGTGGTTTCTTTGAATTCCCGAGCGATTGTCCTTTCACGGCAATGAAAACATGATAAAATTTAATCGCTATAAGATAAATGTCAACTGCTTGAAACCGAGATTAAGGAATTTCATCACGACGGCAAGGAAAAAGCAGCGAACCGCGCGAATCGGCGAGGGTGGTCTTTTGTTGACTTCAGCCTGTTCGCAGAATATAAGAAACATGGCATTCCGGTAACTTATTCATGAATAAAACTGACCAGGAGATTCCCCATGCAGACCCGGACGATGACGAGGATTGAATTCAATGCCGAGTTCCAACGGGCCCTGGATCTCATGGAGACCACAAGGTCGCATCTGTTCATCCCCGGGCGGGCGGGAACCGGAAAATCGACCCTCCTCAATTACTTCCACGGGCATACGAAAAAGCGTGTCGCGATCCTTGCGCCAACGGGGGTGGCTGCGGTGAATGTCGGAGGCCAGACGATCCACTCCTTCTGCGGCTTCAAACCGGACGTGACGCTTCAGTCCATCCGGCGCAAACGCAAAAAAGACGGGAACAGCATCTACAAGAAATTCGACACGATCGTCATCGATGAGGTATCCATGGTCCGGGCGGACCTCCTGGACTGCGTGGACCGCTTCCTCCGCCTGAACGGCCCAACCGATAAGGAACCCTTTGGGGGCATCCAGATGGTCTTCATCGGTGATCTCTACCAGTTACCGCCGGTTTTGGGGAACAAAGAAAAGGACATGTTTCGCCTGTGCTACCGGACGCCCTACTTCTTCAGCGCCGCCGTTTTCGGCGAACTGGAACTGGTCTTTGTGGAACTGGAGAAGGTTTATCGTCAGCAGGACGATGCATTCATCCGGATCCTAAACGCCGTCCGCAACCGAAGTGTGACCGACGAGGACCTGAAAATTCTGAACAGCAGAGTCGATCCGCACTTTGCCTCCTCGCCGGAGGATTTCTATATCTGCCTGACAAGCACCAACGACCTGGCGGATCGGATCAACGAAGAGCATCTGGAGCAACTGCCGGGGAAGCTCCGGACCGTGCGGGGCTATATCGACGGGAACTTCGGCCGGGAGTACCTGCCCACGGCGGAGGAACTGCACTTCAAGATCGGGGCCCAGATCATGCTCCTAAACAACGATACCTTCGGACGCTGGATCAACGGGACCATCGGCCGGATCACGGGGATGACCAGGGACGAAGAGGGAGAAGAACTCATCTGCGCCGAGCTGGAAGGCGGCGAGGAGGTGGAAATCGCCCCCAACACCTGGCAGATCTTCCGGTTCGTGGTCAAGGACGATCAGCTCGCTTCGGAAACCATCGGCTCCTTCACCCAGTATCCCTTCCGGCTGGCCTTTGCCGTGACGATCCACAAGAGCCAGGGGAAAACCTTCGACCGGGTTATCATCGACGCCGGCCGGGGGACCTTCGCGCCGGGGCAGATGTACGTCGCCCTCTCACGCTGCACGGCTCTCGAAGGGATCGTCTTGCGCAAACCCATTCAGAAGCGGCACATCATGGTGGACTGGCAGGTGATGAAATTTCTCACGGATTGCCAGTATCGCATCGCGGAGAAAAAACTCTCCCGGGAGGACAAGAAGGCAATGCTTGACCGGGCCATTCGTGAGGAACGGGATATCGATATCGTCTATCTCAAGGCGAAGGATGAAAAATCGAAGCGGACGATTCTCCCCCTTCAGGTGAGCGATATGGAATACAGCGGACACCCCTTCCTCGGCCTGGAGGCTTATTGTCGGGTGCGCGGGGGAAAACGGGTGTTCAACGTGGACCGGATTCTGGATATCTGCGAGCTTTTTTAAAGATCCTGCAAATCCTGTATTGTTACCCCGGACTTGATCCGAGGTCCGGTTCCTACACGCGGCGCTCTGCAAATGGATGCCGGGTAGAAGAGACCGTGTCATAGTGCGCAATTTAGATTCGAGGTCATTCTGAGTGAAACGAAGAATCTAATAATAACGTAATGTTAAAACACAGGAATTCTTCGCCCGGCGGCTCAGACATAATGTTTAAAAAAGGCGGCAAGCTCTCAATTTGGATGGTATCTTTTGTTTTCCATAACAAAAACATTCAAAGGAGGCTTGCCATGAGCATTGTAAACAAACTCGATTTTACCGGTCAACACATTTATGTAGGACTCGACGTCCATAAGAAGAGTTGGAATGTGAGCATCCGCAGCGCGCATTTGGAACATAAGACGTATAGCCAGCCTCCCGA